>NZ_JBIUBL010000002.1:557967-634394 GCF_044548015.1 Streptomyces sp. NPDC052236
CGACGCCGACGCCGGCGGACAGCTGAGGGGCGGCGGCACAGGCCTCAGCGAAGCCCGTCCCAGCCCCAGCGTGGCGTCGGACCCGGGTCGCCCAGGTCCGTGCCCGCCGGGTCGGCCGAGACCTCGCGGGCGATCTTCGTACCCCAGTTGAAGTACTCCACGACCCGGCGGCGCAGCAGCTCGTCGTCCGGGAGGTCTTTTGCCACCGCGTCGGTCATCAGCTCCATCCAGCGCAGCCGCTGCTCCTCGGTGATCGAGAGCCCGAGGTGGGCGCGGAGCAGGGACTGATGACCGCCCAGTTCGGCGGTGAAGCGGGCCGGTCCTTCGAAGATCTCGGCCAGCCAGACGGCGACATGCTCGATGTGCGCGGCGGTGAAGTCCGCGAAGACGGGTGCGAGCAGCGGGTCGGCGAGGACGGCGTCGTAGAAGGTGCTGCTCAGCCGCCGCAGCGCGTCCGTGCCGCCCACGGCCTCGTGCAGCGTCGCCGGGCGCTCGCCCGGCGTACTCGCGCGCTCACTCTTTTCGATCATGCGGCCTCCTGGGTCCGTTCTGTGCGGCCAGGATTCATCGGATCCCGGATACTTCTGCCCTCTTCCGCTGTCGGCGGAAGCGTGTCGCCTACCCGCTAGCAATGAAACTCGGCACCTGCTAACTTTTCTTTGCATGACAGGCGACGAGCTGGTGCGCATGATGGCCACGCTCTCCAATCCGCACCGGCTGCGGGTCCTGGCGGCGCTCACGGCCGGCGGGCGCGACTACGTCAGCAGGCTGGCCAGGGAGCTGGGCATCAGCCGGGCACTGCTTCAGGTCCATCTGAAGAAGCTCGAAGCGGCCGGCCTGGTGTCGTCGCGGCTGGAGCTGTCGGACGACGGGAAAGCCATGAAGTTCTACGAGGTGAACGCGTTCGCGCTGCACCTGACGCCGGAGGACATCGTCACTGCGGTACGGACGCTGAGCAGCGGCGACGAGAAGGGATCACCTCATGAATGAGCACGAGTGGCAGGAAATCATCGGGGCCATAGGGCTGTTCACCCTGCTGATCATCGTGGTCACCATGACGCTCTGGTACCTCGTGACGGGGCGGCGGTCGCGGTCGGCGCTCGCCCGCGAGGACGAGCTCAAGGCGCTCGCCGAACAGGCGGTCGCGGGCCAGCGGCGTACTGAGCGGCAGCTGGCGGAACTGGGCGAGCAGCTCACCGATCTGCAGGGACGCACCGGTTCGCTGGAGCGGATCCTCAAGGACGTCGAGTAGTCGAGTAATCGACCGACGGCCGACCGACCGATCGCACGCAAGAGACAGACCCTGGGCCGCAGAGCTGCAACTCGGCGGCCCAGGAATGGAAGCCGTACCACCTCGCCATGGGCGAGTTCCACGGGAACGACCCTCCGAGTGAAGGAGAGCAGCTCATGCTGCCCAAAATCAAGTCACGGCAGGCCGGAGCGGTCGAAGCCGTCTCGGGCTGGTCCGCCCGCCACCCCTTCCGGGCCATCACCGCCTGGCTGCTCCTGGTCGTGGTCGCCGTCATGTCGAGCGCCCTCGCGGGCGCCTCCCCGGCGCCGCACAGCGACCCCGGGGAGGCGGGCAGGGCCCAGGACCTGGTCAACGCCCAGGACGCGGGCGACTCGATCCGCGAGAGCGTGCTGATCCAGGCGGGCACCGAGAAGGAGCGCCGCGCGGCCACGGCGGATCTGGTGGCCACCCTGCGCCGGATTCCTGACGCGGCGCACGACATCGGCTCCCCGCTCGGGGGCTCCTCGGTGGGAGGCTCTGCGGCCGAAGACTCCGCGGCCGGGGCTTCCGCGCCCGGAGGCTCCCCGGCCGGAGCGAACGGCGGGCGCTGGGTGTCCCAGGACGGACGCTCGCACCTCGTCACCTTCGAGGTCCCGGGCCCGGACGCGCGGTTCGAGGCCCACTACGAGTCCGCGCTCGCCGCCGTCGAGGAGGTACGCGACCGCCACCCCCGGACCCGTATCGCCCAGGCCGGCGACCGCAGCCTCTCGCAAGCGGTCAACGAGGGCATCCAGGGCGACATGAAGCGCGCGGAGACCACCGCCCTCCCGCTCACCCTCCTGATCCTGCTCTTCGTCTTCGGCTCGCTGATCGCCGCGGGCCTGCCCCTGCTGCTGGCGGGCACGGCCGTCGCCGCCGCTTTCGGGCTGCTCGAATTCGCCGCCCAGTGGGTCCCGTTCAACAGTGCCGCCTCCGCCATCGTGCTGCTCATCGGCATGGCGGTCGGTATCGACTACTCGCTGTTCTCACTGCGCCGGGTCCGCGAGGAGCGGGCCGCGGGCCGCTCCGTACGTGAGGCACTGGCCATCGCCTCCCGCACCTCCGGCCATGCGGTGCTCGTCTCCGGACTGACCGTGATGGTCTGCATGACCGGGCTGCTGCTCACCGGCATCGACGTCTTCAAGGGCCTCACCCTCGGCACCCTCCTGGTGGTGGGCCTCGCCGTGCTCGGCTCGGTGACCGTGCTGCCCGCGCTGCTCTCCGCGCTCGGCGACCGGGTCGACAGGGCGCGGGTGCCCTGGCTCGGCAGGCGCCGCACGGCCGCGGGCCAGTCGCGCGTCTGGACGTCCATCGCCCGTGCCGTCGTCCGCCGCCCGCTGCTGACGGGCTCGGCGGCGGCGCTGGCCCTCGTCGTCCTGACGTTGCCCGCGTTCTCCATCCACCTCCAGGACGCCGCGCAGACGCAGAGCCTGCGGCCTGGGGTCTCGGCCGCCGTCGACGCGGCGATCCGGATGCAGCGGGCCTTCCCCGGCGCGCCGACGCCCGCCCGCGTCGTGGTCTCCGCCGACACCCCCGAGGTGCGCGCCGCGGTGGACCGGCTGCACGCCGAGGCCGCGGCGAGCGAGGGCGCGCTGCGGGAGCCGATCACCGCGGTCCCGGTCGGCGGGACGCTGGTGGTACGGGTGCCCCTGGGCGGCACGGGCACCGACCCCGCCTCCGTAAGGGCGCTGCACACGCTCAGGGACGTGGCGCTGCCCGCGACGGTCGGGCAGATCGACGGAGTCTCGTACGCGGTCGCGGGCCGCACCGCCACGCCGTACGACTTCGCCCGGCAGGTGCGCGAACGGACCCCCGCCGTCTTCGCCTTCGTCCTCGCCCTCGCCTTCGTGGTGCTTCTCGTCGCGTTCCGCTCGGTGGCCATTCCGCTGGTGTCGATCGCGCTGAATCTGCTGTCGATCGGGGCGGCGTACGGAGTGCTGGCGTGGATCTTCCAGGACGGTCACCTGGAATCGGTGCTCGGCTTCAACTCCTACGGGGGAGTGGTGAGCTGGCTGCCGCTGTTCATGTTCATCATTCTGTTCGGGCTGAGCATGGACTACCACATCTTCATCCTCAGCCGGATCCGCGAACGCTGGTTCGCGGGGGGAGTGAATCCGAAGGAGGCGATCGTCGGCGGGATCGGCGCCAGCGCAGGGGTCGTCACCAGCGCGGCGGCCATCATGACCGGGGTGTTCTCGGTCTTCGTGATCCTGTCGGCGATCGAGTACAAAATGCTGGGCGTGGGAATGGCCGTCGCCATTCTCATCGATGCGACGGTGGTACGCGGGGTGCTGCTGCCCGCGGCGATGGCGCTGCTGGGGGAGCGGGCATGGTGGTTGCCGGGGCGCGGCCGTGGCGCCGGAACCGAGGTGTGTGACGCCGCGCCAACGCCCCTGCGCGTACGAGAAGTTCCCGCCGACCTGTGAGGGGTGCGGGGTGTGCGGCTGCTGGCATGATCGTCACCATGGCCCGGATACCCCGCCCCCGCCTCCCCGTCGCGATCACCGTGACCGCGGTCACGGCCGTCACGGTGATGGTCGTGACCGCTGTCGGATGGACCGTGTTCCAGCGTGTCGACGCCGGACTGGACCGGGCGAAGGACCGCCGGGACCTGATGGACCTCACCAGGCCGGCGCCCTGGCCGTGGGAGGAGCTGCACATTCCCGACGGCACTCCGCGCGAGGGCGCGCTGGGGGAGACGTACGACTCCGGCTTCAGCGTCACCTTCCCGTTCCCGCTGCCCACCGCCGACGACCCGCTGGCGCTGGTGACGTACCGCATGCAACTGCCGCCCGCCGAGGCGTGCGTGACGACGAAGACACGCACCTGTACGGACCTCGGCGGCGGCATCGCCAGGGTCGTCACGCACCGGACCGGCACCAGCGCCCCTTCGCTCGCCCTCTACCAGCGCCGCGACGGCCGGGTGTTCAGCGTGACGGCGCTCGATGTGCGTACGGGGGAGGACAGGCTGCGCGGCCTGCTCACGCGTACGCACCGGGCGACTGACGAGGAGCTGCTGCGGGTGTTGCGACCGCCCGGCTACCGGACCGACTGGAGCTGAACTGAGCTGAGTCGTTCGGTCGGTATCCGGGTGTGACGTGCGGCGTTGGCTGCGCCGCTTCCACCACGCCGGGCTGGAGGATCTCGGCGGGCAGGCAGCAAGCGGCGGATCACCGAGGCCGAGCGGTCCCGCGGGAAGGCTGGTGACGGATCTTCCGCAAGACCACCCTGACCGGGCGGTCCTTCGCCAACCCCAACGACATCACCCGCCGCTCCTGTCGAGAGGTGGCAACCGCCAACGCGTTGAGAGTAGCGCCGCTACCGCATGGGAGTAACGGCGCCACATGGGTCGCTGGGCACGCGTCCGCCGTCACTACACGCCCACCTGTGGCCGGGCAAAGAAGACCGCACCCGCTCCGTCATGGACGCCGTTCTCGGCGGCCTGCGGACCGGGTGCGGACAGGTAGGCGACGCGACCCGCGAAAACGCAGGTCAGACGGCCTAGGCAAAGATCAAGCCTTCTTGGTCTCCCAGAAGATCTTGTCGACCTGAGCGATGTAGTCCAGTGCCTTCTGGCCCGTCGCCGGGTCCGTCGACGCCTTCGCCGTGGACAGCGCCTTCAGGGTGTCGTTGATCAGCTGGTGCAGCTCCGGGTACTTCTCGAAGTGCGGCGGCTTGAAGTAGTCGCTCCACAGCACCGAGACGTGGTGCTTCGCGAGCTCCGCGCGCTGCTCCTTGATGACCGTGGCGCGGGCCCGGAAGTGCGGGTCCTCGTTGGCCTGGTACTTCTCCTGGATGGCCTTGACCGAATCGGCCTCGATGCGGGCCTGGGCCGGGTCGTACACACCACAGGGGAGGTCGCAGTGGGCGCTGACCTTCACTTTGGGGGCAAACAGGCGGGAGAGCATTGAGCCGTCCTTCCTCGTGATCGTCTTCTCAGGTGGGACATTACTCCGTGAGAGACCCGTTTTCGCGAGTGCCCCCTAGGGCTTACGACAAAAGTCCGGGGTCAGTATGGGACCAGTGGCCGAACATGCCGTTGGGACTGGGAGGTGGCGGATGACTGAGCAGGGGCGGGAGCCACGAGTGCCGTTCGGGGTCGCCGAGGTGATGGGTCCTTCCATGTACCCGACGCTGAAACACGGCGATCAGCTGCTGGTGCACTACGGCGCGGAGATGCGGGCCGGCGATGTCGCCGTACTGCGCCATCCGCTGCAGCAGGATCTGCTCATCGTCAAGCGGCTCGTCGAGCGGCGCGAGGGCGGCTGGTGGGTGCTCGGGGACAATCCCGGGGCCGAGGGGGACAGCCGGGTCTTCGGGACCGTGCCCCACGAGCTGCTGCTGGGGCGTGTACGCGGCAGATACCGGCCGCTCGCCGAGGATCAGCGGTCGGTGCGCGGGCTCGTCTCCTGGGTTGTGTCGGCGGTGCGGCCGGTGCTTGCCGACCGTTCCGTCCGTTCGGTTTCCAGACGTTTGCGGGCGCGGTAGGCGGCCACATTGGCGCGGGTCGCGCAGCGGTCCGAGCAGTAGCGGCGGGATCGGTTTGTCGATGTGTCGAGATACGCGTTACGGCACGGCGCCGCCTGGCACAGGCCGAGCCGGTCGACCCCGTACTCCGTCAGGTGGAACGCGAGGCCCATCGCGGCGATCGCCGCGTACCCCGCCGTCGCGTTGGAGGGGTGGTCGGCCAGGTGCATATGCCACTTCGGGTGGCCGTCCTCGTCCCGGAAGTCGTGGCCCGAGATCTGCGGGTTGACCGGGAACTCCAGCAGCAGCGAGTTGAGCAGGTCGACCGCCCGCGTCTCGTCGCCGGAGTCGGCGGCGGTGAAGACCGCGCGCAGTCTCGCCCGTACGGAGCGGAAGCGCGTGACATCCGCGTCCGTGGCGCGGCGGGCAGGCTGGGAGGACGCCCCGAAGAGTTCGCGGATGGCGTCGACGGAGGTAAGGGAGTCCTTGTTGCGAGCCGGTTCCTCGGTGTTGACCAGGCGCACGGCGTAGTCCGAGTAATAGGCCAGTTCCACTTGTAGTCCTTACTGCGGCGCTCTAGGTTCGGCGTAAGAGCTCACTCTGCTTTGAGGGTATTACGGATGGGAGGGTTCCGGTGTGCAGACGCACCTCGCATGCGGTACGGGAAGTATTACGGACCGGCTGCTCAACCGGTTCCCGAAGGCCACCAGTACGGGGCCGACCTGGACCCCGCCCGGTTGACCACCGCCGAGGGGCACTTCGATGGCGATGACCGCGTCACCTTCGGGCCGCACCCTCCGACACGCTGCTCCTGGCCCTGAAGTAGCTTCCCCGAAGCAGCCGCAACCTTCTTGCCGTCCCACCGCACTGGAAGGGTGAGACGGTCCGCACCCGCGGGCCCGGAGAGGGGCGGGGATGAGGCAGACCGACGCGGACGCGGACGCCGCGCTGCACGCCTTCGTCGAGGGAAGACGCACCGCGCTGTTCCGCAGCGCCTGTCTGCTGTGCGGCGACCGCGACGAGGCCGAGGACCTGGTCCAGACGACACTCGTCAAAGTGGTGCTCGGCGGGCGGCGGCTGCAGCGCCTCGACAACGTCGAGGCGTACGCCCGCAAGACCCTGGTCAACACCTTTATCGCCTCCCGCCGCCGGTTCTGGCGGCGCGAGCAGGCGTACGGCGAACTGCCCGACAACGTACAGCCGTTGACGGACACGGAAGCGGACACCGGGCTGGTGGTACGGGCGGCGCTCGCCCGGCTCAGCCCGAAGCAGCGCGCCGTGCTGGTGCTGCGCTACTGGGAAGACCTGAGCGTCTCGGCCACCGCCGAGGTGCTCTCCATGCGGGAGAACACGGTCAAGAGCCATGCGGCTCGGGGGCTTGCGGCGCTGCGCGCCGAGGTGCAGGAGGCATTCGTATGAAGGACGCAATGAACGACATGGGCGGGGACAAGGGCGACGGCATGAGCGGTGCCAAGGAGCTGCTGGGGCGGGCCGTCGCGGACGTCGGCCGCTCCACGGTCAGCGCCGACGCCGTGTACGCCAAGGCCGCCAAGGTGCGGTGGCGGCGCCGGGCGGTCATGAGCGGCGCGGCACTCGCCCTCGTCGCGGCCGGAGCGGTCTCCGTCCCCGTGCTGGCGGCCCAGGACAACAACACCACCTCGGTCGCCGCCCCGCCCCGACTCGCCGAGGACAAGGGCGACCAGGCCAAGGCCAGGCAACTGGCCAAGCTGCTGCCCGCCGAGGTGGGGACCATCGAGCGCGTCCGCTGGGACGTGCTGATCAAGATGGCGAACCCGAAGAAGGGCGAGCCGAAGTACGTCGGACCGCTCGACGGGCAGTACGCGATAAGCCGGGACGGCGGCGTGGGCTACCTCTCCATGGAGATCAAGGACCAGAAGTACATCGACGGCAAGACCGGCGGCAAGGGAATGGCGGACGATCTCTGCGCGCCGGACCCCCAGGCGGGGGTGCGACTCGACTGCGTCCGCGAGAAGCTTCCCGACGGTCGTGTCCTCACCATCTGGCGGAAGCCGGTCGCCAACACGAGCGGGGAGCCGCGCTGGGGGGCCGAGCTCACCGCGCAGCTGACGCTGAAAGGCGGTCAGGTGCTCCTCTCCCGGGACATCACCGGCTTCGCGGGCAAGGGCGAGCTGGGGCCGCTGCTGAAGACCCCGCCGCTCACGCGTGCGCAGTTCCGCGAGCTGCTGCTGCGGCCCGAGCTGCTCCCCGCGGAGTACACGAAGTAATAGCGGGGGGCGTCGGGGGTACCAGACGTACGAGAGGAGGGGCGGTACGGACCCGTGTCCGCATCGCCCCTTCTCGTACGCGTACCGCCTAAAGGACCTTCGACAGGAACGCCTTCGTACGGTCGTGCTGCGGGTTCGTCAACACCTCGCGCGGGTGGCCCGACTCCACCACCACACCGTCGTCCATGAACACCAGCGCATCGCCGACCTCGCGCGCGAAGCCCATCTCGTGCGTGACGACGATCATCGTCATGCCGTCCTCGGCGAGGCCGCGCATGACGTCGAGGACATCACCCACCAGCTCCGGGTCGAGCGCCGACGTCGGCTCGTCGAAGAGCATCAGCTTCGGCTCCATCGCCAGCGCGCGGGCGATGGCGACCCGCTGCTGCTGGCCGCCGGACAGCTGCGACGGGTAGTTCTTGGCCTTGTCGGACAGGCCCACCCGGTCGAGCAGCCGCTCGGCACGCGCCCGGGCCACCGCCTTCGTCTCGCCCCTGACCTGGACCGGCGCCTCCATGACGTTCTCCATCGCCGTCATGTGGGGGAAGAGGTTGAAGCGCTGGAAGACCATGCCGATGTCCCGGCGCTTCACGGCGACTTCGCTGTCCTTGAGCTCGTAGAGCTTGTTGCCCTTCTGGCGGTAGCCGACCAGCTCGCCGTCGACGTACAGCCGCCCGGCGTTGATCTGCTCCAAGTGGTTGATGCACCGCAGGAACGTCGACTTGCCGGAACCGGAGGGGCCGACCAGGCAGAACACCTCGCGCGGGGCGACTTCGAGGTCGATGCCCTTGAGGATGTGCGCTGCGCCGAAGGACTTGTGGACGCCCTCGGCCTTCACCATGGCGGTCATACGACGCCTCCCTTTGCGCGGCCGAGGCGCAGCACATTGAGCTTGATCCGCTGCAGAGGGGTCGGCGGCAGGCTGCGGCTGGAACCGCGTGCGTAGTACCTCTCAAGGTAGTACTGGCCGATGCTGAACACCGTCGTCAGGATCAGATACCAGGCGGCGGCCAGGAAGAGCATCTCCACTGCCGCGCCGGAGGTCTGCCCGATGTCCTGGGCCTGCCGCAACAGCTCGTAGAACTGCACCGCCGACACCAGCGAGGTCGTCTTCAGCATGTTGATGACCTCGTTGCCCGTGGGCGGCACGATCACCCGCATGGCCTGCGGGATCACGATCCGGCGCAGGGTCTTGCCGTGGCTCATGCCGAGTGCGTGTGAGGCCTCGGTCTGGCCCTCGTCGACCGCGAGCAGACCGGCGCGGCAGATCTCCGCCATGTACGCGGCCTCGTTGAGGCCGAGCCCGAGCAGCGCCGTCAGCAGCGGCGTCATGAACGAGGACCAGTAGTCCTTGTAGACCGGGCCGAGATTGATGTACTCGAAGACCAGGCCCAGGTTGAACCAGACCATCAGCTGGACGAGCACCGGGGTACCCCGGAAGAACCAGATGTAGAACCATGCGATGGACGAGGTCACCGGGTTCTTCGACAGCCGCATGACGGCCAGCAGGATGCCGCCGACGATGCCGATGGCCATCGACAGGAACGTGAGCAGCAGGGTCTGGCCCACACCGTCCAGGATCCGGTCGTCGAAGAAGTAGTCGGGGATCGCATTCCAGTTGATCTTGCCCCGGGCGAACGCGGAGACGATCGACGCCAGCAGGGCGATGGCGACGACCGCCGACACATACCGCCCGTAGTGCCGGACGGGGATGGCCTTGATGGCCTCCGGTCCCGCGGGCGGGGTGGGGGGCGTGTCGGACGGTCCCACCTTCTTGATGTCAGTCACAGATGTTGCCTCTCAGCTCCGTGATCGAGCACTCGATCAGGAGCCGCCGTTGATTACGGCCTCGGGGACCGCGCCGGCCTCGGCGCCCCACTTGGCGAGGACCTTCTTGTACTCACCGTTCTTGATGATGGCGTTCATGGCCGTCTGGAGCGCCTTGGTGAGCTGGTCGTTGCCCTTGGCGACGGCGATGCCGTACGGAGCGGCCTCGACGGCCTCGCCGACGATCTGGAAGTCGTTGCCGCCGCCCGAGGTCTTCACCGCGTATGCGGCGATCGGCGAGTCGGCCGAACCGGCGTCGGCGCCGCCGCCGCGCAGGCGGGTCTGGGCCTGCTGGTCGTTGTCGAACGCCTCGATCGTGATCGCCTTCTTGCCCTCCGTGGTGCACTTGGTGGACTGGTCCTTCGCCAGGTCGTTGGAGACCGTGTTGCGCTGGACGACGAGCTTCTTGCCGCAGAGGTCGTCCCAGCCGTTGATGCCCTGGTCCTTGCCCTTCGGGGTGTAGATCGAGACACCGGCGGTGAAGTAGTCGACGAAGTCGACGCCCTCGCCGACCTTCTTGCCGCCCTCGACGCCTTCCTGGCGGTCCTTGGTGTCGGTCATCGCGGACATGGCGATGTCGTAGCGCTTGGCGCGCAGACCCGTGACCAGGGTGTCGAAGACACCGTTCTCGAACTGGAACTTCACGCCGAGCTGCTTGCCCATCGCGTCGGCGAGGTCCGGGTCGATACCGGTCGTCTTGCCGTCCTTGTCCTTGAATTCGACAGGTGCGTAAGCGATGTCCGAGCCGACCTTGATGACACCCTTGTCCTGAATGGCCTGGGGCAGCAGGTCGTGGAGCGGGGCACCCTGGGTCGACGCGGTGGTGGGGCTCTCCTTGCCGCCGTCGGTCTGATCGCCGCAGGCGGTCAGCAGCATGGCGCCGGCGACCGCGATGGCGCCGACCGCGGCTGTCCGAGACGTCCAGGGCTTCCGGACCTTCGCGGCGGTCGTGGTGCGCGTAGTGCTAGCGGTCATGGTCGGGGTCCTCCGGCGGTGAGGGATTTTCCAGGGATTTTCCAGCGCGGTCATGTACTCGTCTTTGAGTGTTGCGACCTTGTCTGCTTTCGGCATCTTGCCATTCGGACTAGCCCAATCAGGGGCCCAGGCATGTCAAAATCGGGTAACGGGACACCCCCGGACCCCAACAGGCCGGTACATCAGGGCCGGACCTTTTACGGGTATGCCTTCTTGTGACCGGAAGATCTACGGTCGGTCGCGCGTCGCGGGCGGCATTCTTGGCGCATTGCGGACTTGTCCAGACATCCAGCCATGAGTCATGTCACCGGACTGATATCGACTCGTCGGCGGTGCTGCTTGTCCGGTAAGAAGGACGTTTACACCCCTCATCCGGGGCTCAGGGCGCGTGTGCGGCGCGCCCGCGCGTCTGTACCTTCCCCCTGCCAGGCGGGCCAACCGCTGCGGCGGGGCACGGACGCGGTGCCCGCCCACCCCTCCTCAACCAGGAGTGGCCACCCTCAAACCGATGAAGACCTAAGGGGTTAATCAATGGCAGCGGAGATCGTCAATCCTCGGAGCGACAGCGACAGCGACGGCGAACTGGGCGAACAGGGGGAGCTGGGCGAGCAGGGCGAGCTGGGCGAGCAGGAGTCGCCCTTCGACCCGGTTTTCGCCCTGCACCGCGGCGGCAAGATGGCCATCCAGTCGACCGTGCCCGTGCGGGACAAGGACGACCTGTCCCTCGCGTACACGCCCGGCGTCGCCAAGGTGTGCAGCGCCATCGCCGAGCGGCCCGAGCTCGTCCATGAGTACACCTGGAAGTCGCAGGTCGTCGCCGTTGTGACGGACGGGACCGCGGTGCTCGGCCTCGGCGACATCGGGCCCGAGGCGTCACTTCCGGTCATGGAGGGGAAGGCGATCCTCTTCAAGCAGTTCGGCGGGGTGGACGCGGTGCCGATCGCGCTCGCCACGACGGACCCCGACGAGATCGTGGAGACCGTGGTCCGGCTCGCGCCCTCGTTCGGCGGAGTGAACCTTGAGGACATCTCGGCGCCGCGCTGCTTCGAGATCGAGCGCAAGCTCCAGGAGCGCCTCGACATCCCCGTCTTCCACGACGACCAGCACGGCACGGCGGTGGTGACTCTCGCCGCGCTGCGCAACGCCGCGAAGCTGACCGGGCGCGGTCTCGGCGACCTGCGCGCCGTCATCTCCGGCGCGGGCGCGGCGGGCGTGGCGATCGCGAAGTTCCTGCTGGAGGCCGGGATCGCCGATGTGGCGGTGGCCGACCGCAAGGGCATCGTCAGCAGCGACCGCGAGGACCTGACGGCGGTCAAGCGCGAGCTAGCCCGGATCACCAACCGCGCGGGGCTGAGCGGCTCCCTGGAGAGCGCGCTGGTGGGCGCCGACGTGTTCATCGGCGTCTCCGGGGGTACGGTGCCGGAGGCGGCGATCGCGTCGATGGCGCCGGGGGCGTTCGTCTTCGCGATGGCCAACCCGAACCCGGAGGTGCACCCCGATGTGGCGCACCGGTACGCGGCGGTGGTGGCCACGGGGCGCAGCGACTATCCAAACCAGATCAACAATGTGCTGGCCTTCCCGGGGATCTTCGCGGGCGCCCTGCAGGTGCGGGCGTCGCGGATCACCGAGGGCATGAAGATCGCGGCGGCGAACGCGCTGGCGGACGTGGTGGGCGACGCGCTGGCGGCCGACTATGTGATCCCGTCGCCGTTCGACGAGCGGGTCGCGCCGGCGGTCACGGCGGCGGTGGCGGCGGCGGCGCGGGCGGAGGGCGTGGCGCGGCGCTGACGTTCTGCGCTGACGTTCTGATGGTGTGCGGCGGACCGCCCTGTGCCCCCTTGCCGGGGGTGCGGGGCGGTTTTCTTCTGGCTGTGGGCCGGCTGCGGGCGTGCGCCAGGAAAGTCGGTGCCGGGCCTTCTGCCGAACGGGTGGAACCTGGGGCGCGTGTCACACGGGTGTGCGGTACCGCCGCGCACCCGCCCGCCCTACGCTCAAGGTCATGTTTGCCGCCTATGCCGCCCGCATCGACCGTGACCACCCCCTCAACGGCCTTGAGCTGGGCGAACGCCCGGCCCCCGAGCCCCGGCCCGGCTGGACCACCGTCACCGTCAAGGCCGCCTCCCTCAACCACCACGACCTCTGGTCGCTCATGGGCGTCGGTCTCGCCGAGGACAAGCTGCCGATGATCCTCGGCTGCGACGCCGCCGGCATCGACGCGGACGGCAATGAGGTCGTGCTCCACTCCGTCATCGGCCAGAGCGGGTACGGCGTCGGTCCGGACGAGCCCCGCTCCATCCTCACCGAGCGCTACCAGGGGACGTTCGCCGAACAGGTCTCGGTCCCGTCCTGGAACGTCCTGCCGAAGCCGAAGGAGCTCAGCTTCGAGCAGGCGGCCTGTCTGCCGACGGCCTGGCTCACGGCGTACCGGATGCTGTTCACCAACGCCGGCGTGCGGCCCGGGGATTCGGTCCTCGTGCAGGGCGCGGGCGGCGGCGTCGCCACCGCCGCGATCGTGCTCGGCAAGGCGGCCGGGCTGCGGATGTACGCCACCAGCCGTGATGGAGCCAAGCGGGAGCGGGCCGTCGAGCTGGGCGCGGAGGGGGCGTACGAGCCGGGGGCGCGGCTGCCGCGGCGCGTGGACGCGGTCATCGAGACGGTCGGCGCGGCGACCTGGTCGCACTCGGTCAAGTCCCTGCGGCCCGGCGGCACGCTGGTGATCTCGGGCGCGACGAGCGGCGACCGGCCCTCGCACGCGGAGCTGACGCGGATCTTCTTCCTGGAGCTGAAGATTGTCGGCTCGACCATGGGCTCGAAGGACGAGCTGGAGGATCTGCTCTCGTTCTGCGCGGCGACGGGGGTGCGGCCGGTGATCGACCAGGTGCTGCCGCTGGACCGGGCGAGGGAGGGGTTCGAGCGGATGGCGGGCGGCGAGCTGTTCGGAAAGATCGTGCTGACGAACGCGTGACGGCTCGCGGTGGCGGACGGTGGTGTCAACGAGGGTTGACGGTTGAGTGGTCGTCAATGTAAGTTGACGTCATGACCGAAGCAACCGATCTCGCCGAGCGGGCGGGCGACCGTGACCCCCGAGTCGGGCTGCGAGCGGTCGCCGCGCTGCGGCGACTCCTTGAGCAGCTGGAAGCCGTACAGGTGCGCAGCGCCCGTAACCAGGGCTGGTCGTGGCAGGAGATCGCGGCCGAGCTGGGTGTCAGCCGGCAGGCCGTACACAAGAAGTACGGGAGGCAGTGATGTTCGAGCGTTTCACGAAAGAAGCCCGGGCGGTGGTGACCGGCTCCGTGGAGGTCTCGACGCGGACGGGCGCGGACTCGGTTACCGAAGAGCATCTGCTGCTGGCGATGCTGGACCAGGAGGGCACGCGGACGGCGTTCGCGTTCGCGGCGCTGGGGGTCACGGACCGGCGCGCGTCGGTGGAGGCGGCGCTGGCGGACGCGCGGCGGCTCGGGGGCCTGTCGAAGGCGGACATGGAGGCGCTGGCCGGGCTTGGCATCGATGTGGCGGAGATCGTCTCGAAGGTGGAAGAGGCGCATGGGCAGGGCGCGTTGCAGATGGGCGGGAAGTCGAAGCGGTGGTGGGCGGGGCATCGTCCGTTCACCCCGGCGGCGAAGGACATGCTGGTGAAGTCGCTCCGCATCGCGCTGGGCCGCGGGGACCGGCATATCGGCGGGGAACACTTGCTGTTGGCACTGACGGCGCGGCCGGGGGTGGTGGCGGATGTGCTGGCGGAGCACGGGGCGACGTATGGGTCGGTGGAGAGGGTGATGTTCGGGGGCGGAAGTGGGAGCGGGGGCGGGGACGTGGCGAAGGCGGGGTGAGGCGCCTCGGGGTGCGGGCGGTTTGTTCCCCCACCCCGCCCTTTCCCGTAACTGGGGGCTGCGCCCCCAGACCCCCTGTCGGGGGAGGGGCCATGTGGGGACTGACGCCCCCACACCCCCGTGCTCCGGCGGCTCCGCCGCGGAGCCGGTAGGAGCACCTTGTGGTGCGGCCGGCTTGGTGCCCGCGTCCCAACTTGTGGCCGAGACGCGTTGCGCAGTCACAGCCGGATGGGCATCTTCGCGCGCGCCGGGCCCTGGGTGAGTCGGCTTCGCCCGAAGCCGGTACCCATGCCTTGCCGGCGCGGCGGCGTCGCGCCCTCCCGGCCGGGGGCCGGCTGTGTGGGGCTGACGCCCCACACCCAGTCTCCAGCGGCTTCGCCGCGAAGCGTGTGGCAGCTTGGACCGCGTCCCCGGTGTCTGGGGGAGGGATTGTGTGGGAGCTGACACCCCCGGGCTCCGGGGCGCGGGGGACGCGCAAGGGTCGTGTTCTGGACGTAAAGCGGCGCAGCTCGCGCGAAGCGCGGTGGGGCAGTCGGGAACGCGAGCCCCTGCGCGGAGGTGACCGGCAGTGGGTGGACGTGGGTCAGGGGCGTGGGTGCTTGCTGCCGGTGGTCGGTCTCCCGGGCGCAAGCCCAGAGCTGCCCGCCCGCATTGCGGGCAACCCGCACTGGGCGTGGCCCCCCGGCGCGTCAGGGCTTTTTGGGGTGGAGCAGCGCTCCGATGTGGGCCGCCGCCGTGGACAAGTGGCGGCGTGCCTCGCCCAGTTGTTGTTCCGTTACGCCATGGTCCCGCGCCGCATCCCGGATGTCGTCCCGGAAGCGGTCCAGCAACCGGTCCAAGTCGCGCGCGGGGTCACCCGAGTCCATCGTCTCCTTCGCCCACTCCGGGTCCTCCTCCGCCGGTTCAGGCTTCCCATGGGGCGGCCAGACCGTACCCCGGGCCAAGCCCCCCAGCTGCGTACTGAGTTCGGACAGCCCCTCCCGTACGCCCGTGGGCCAGTCGCCCCGCGCGAAGTGGACCTGCACCTGGTCCTGCACCTGCTTGGCGATGCGCTGCATCTCCTCGCGCGCCGTCTCCTGCGCCTCCTTCGCCTGGCGGCGCGCCTGCTGCGCGTCCTCCCGGGCCCGGCGTGACTCATCCTTGGCTCGGCGCGCCTGCTCTTTCCACTCCTGCTTCGCCTTCCGCAGCTCCTCCTTCGCCGCGCGCCAGGACTCCTTGTCCCCGAAGGCGGACTCCCAGTCCACCCCTCCGGCGCCGGAGGCAGAGGCACCGCCGCTGCGCGTCTCCGTCGCCGCAGCCCGCATCTCGCTGCGCAGCTTCCCCGCCGCGCCCCGCACGTCGTCCCGGATCTCCGCGGCCAGTTCGGAGACCGACTCGCGGATCTCCAGCTCCAGGTCCGCCAGTTCGCCGCTGCGCCCCGCCAGTTCCGCGCGGCCGGCGTCGGTGATCGAGTAGACCTTGCGACCGCCCTCCGTGGCATGGGTGACCAGTCCCTCGGCCTCCAGCTTGGCCAGCCGCGGATACACCGTGCCCGCGCTCGGCGCGTACAGGCCCTGGAAACGCTCCTCCAGCAACCTGATCACCTCGTAGCCGTGGCGCGGGGCCTCGTCCAGAAGCTTCAGCAGATAGAGGCGCAGTCGGCCGTGTGCGAAGACGGGCGGCATGTCAGAGGACCTTTCCGGTAGGGGCTGCGTCGTACAGGTCGTCCTCCGTGGGCGGCCGGCGCAGCAGCGCGATGGAACCCGAGACCGTCGTCGCCTTGAGCGTGCCCGTGCCCGCGCCCAGCGTGCCGGTGATCTTCTTCGCGCCCCACTGGCCGCTGACCCGCAGATCCTCGAACGCGTTGGACACCGCGCCGCTCGCGGTGTTCGCCTCGACCCGCGCGTCCGCGGGGTGCGGCAGCCGGATCGCGATCTCCCCGGAGACGCTGTTCAGCCGGATCTCCGTGGGCTTGCCGGCCTGGTCGATGTCGACGACCATGTCGCCGCTGACGGAGTCCGCCCGTACGGATGAGCCCGCGCCGTCGATCACCGTCAGATCGCCGGATACGGAGTTGTAGCGCAGATCCCCGGTGACCGACTGGGCCTCCAGGTCGCCGGAGACGGTGTCGGCGCGGACCGTTCCGGAGACGCTGACGAGGGTGGTCTCGCCGCTGACGCCGCGTACGGAGGTGGGGCCCTGGATGCCGGAGACGACGGCCGCGGCGCCGACGACGCCCACCTCCACGGACGCGCGGGCCGGGACGGTGAGGGAGACGACCGCGCTGCGGTGCCAGCCCTTGCGGTCGAGCCACTGGAGGAAGCCCTTCCAGGGCAGGTCCTCATACGCGACGGTGAGGGTGGTGCCCTGCTGGGTCACGACCAGCGGGGGGCCTTCGAGCTCGGAGACCTCCAGACGGGCGGGACCCTCATCGGTGCCGACGACGTTGACCGTGCCATTGACGATGCGCACGTTGAGCGCTGTCACTGGGGTGTCGAAGGTGAGCTTCTGGGGCTCGGCGACTTCCCATGTCGACTCTGCCATGGTGATGGGCTCCCTTGAGCGGGCCGCGACGCAACATATCGCGTCTTCTGACCAACACGATATATCGCGCTTGTGGGATGTCAAGCGTGAAGTACCGAGCGCTCAGCCTCCGGGCATACGGGCCTCCGGGCATACGGGCATACGAGCGTCTGGGCCCGCGCCGTCGGCCGCCGGGGCTACTCCCCGTCCTCGTCCTCTTCGTCGTCCAACCGCGCCAGCCACGTCGCCAAGCGTTCCACCGGGACCTCGAAGTCCGGGTTGAGGTCGACAAACGTACGCAGTTGTTCCGCGAGCCACTCGAAAGTGACCTCCTCCTCGCCGCGTCGCTTCTCCAGCTCCTCGATGCCGCGATCGGTGAAGTACAAGACATGCTCCTGGTACGGGATGAAGGGATAAGGAAGGGATAAGGGGGACAGGGCCGACCCCTCCAGATTACGGCGACTTCCGGCTCTCCCCCGCAACCGCACAGGCCACTAACGTCGTCGTCATTGGTCGTGGAGACGGGGGAACCATGAACGAACGCGTCCAGCAGATCGAGTTACCCGGGGGAGCCGTCGTCCTTGCCCGGCTGTCCGCCCCGGGCGGCGGCGGATACGGCGAGGACGAAGAGGACGTCGGCTTCATCGAGAACGTCACCGCCAAGGTCGAGCAGCTCGACACACTGATCACCGAACTCGGCGCCTCCGTGCTGGAGGCCGCCGCTGCCGCCGGGCCCGACGAGGCCAGCGTCACCTTCGGCATCGAGCTCACCGCCAAGTCGGGCGTCGCCCTCGCCGTACTCGCCGCCGGCGAGGCCAAGGCATCCGTCCAGGTCACCCTCACCTGGAAGCTGAAAGATCAGCAGGAACCCGGCGAAGACACGCCATGAGCGAAACCGCGCCATGAGCGAATCCGAATCCGACTCCGACCCCCTCATAGGCGCCCTCGCCCGCGCCGCCACCGTCCACTTCGCGCTCACGGAAGACACCGGTATGTGGGGCACCGGCTTCTTCATCGCCCCCGGCTGGGTCCTGACCTGCGCACACGTCCTCGCGCCCCACCTCAGGGGCGACCGCACCCGCCCCTTCCACCTCATCGGCAGCGAGGTCAACGGCGGCGAGCCCCTCGAAGCGCGCCTCGCCTGCTGGCTCCTCGACGGCGACGGCGAGCCGCGCGCCGAACAGCGCGTCCCCGTCGAGCAGGATCTCGCCCTCGTACGGCTCATCGAGCCCGACGCCGAGCACGAGTGCGTCTGGCTCACCGACCGTACCGAGTACCCCGGCGGCCGAGGCATCGTCCAGGGCTACCGCCCGGAACAGTCACCACAGTCGCCAGAACGGTCAGAGGCGGAGACACAGCGCGCCGTCCGCTGGAGAGCCGCCGCCCGCATCAACGGCTTCGATGACGACTACGGGATGCGTTTCAGGCCAGAGGCCGAGTTCCCCAAGGGCGGCTCCGGCTCACCCGTCCTCGACGCCCACACCGGCGCCGTCGTCGGCATCCTCAAGTCCCGCCGCGTCGGCAGAGACGGCGGCACGGCCATCGCCGCCACCGCCCTGCGCCGCTTCGGCACCACCTACCAGCTCGTCATGGCCGCCCATGACCGCTGGCACGGCCACTCCCCCAAAGTCACCGGGCACAACTGGATCGAGCGACAGCACCAGCTCCCCGGCGCGGGCGTCCACACCAGCGGCGACCAGTGGAGCCCCGTCGACCGGCGCGAAGCGCTGTCGCTGCTCGCCGCCGTACACCCGCCGGCCTCCATCCGCCCCGTCGCCGAGCTCGCCAAGAAGGCCCGCGGCGGCGTCCCCCCGCCCCCCGGGCAGCTGCCGCCGCGCATCTGGCGCGACGGACACGGCCTGCTGTACGAGGCCGGGCAGCCCGTCGCCGCCATCGCCGCTCTCCACTACCTCCAGCTCGTGGTCGAGTACGAGCGCAGCCGCGGCGCGGACCCCGCTCCCCTCGCCGACTGGGTGGCCCGGCGGCTGATGGAGGTGCCCCGGATCGTGCACACCGTGGTCACCCAGGCGACGCTGCCGCCCGGACTCGTACACCCCCGTGCCCTCAGCGGCCAGGACAGGATCGTCGTCCCCTATCCGCGGCCCGGCGACGGGTCCGCCGTCGTCATTGTCGAGCTGGAGCCCGTCTGCGACGCCCGCCCCACCCGCTTCTACTGGCGCATACGCGTCGACGACGGCCACGACGTCAACGAGCCGCTGCACGAGGAGCAGACCGGCGACGGCGTCCCGCCCGAGCAGCTGATCCAGCGGCTGCGCGGCCCGCTGGACGAGGTGTTCGCCTCCGTCGACGGGCCAGGCGCCCCCGCCCCCCTCGAAGTCGCCCTGCCCGCCGACCACTTCGACACCGCCGTACACCGGTGGCAGCTCACCGAGATGGCCAGGCTGCACCATCCGGCGTACGTCGGCGTACGGCGGATGGTGGTCCTGCGCGACCTCGCCAGACGAGGCGAACCGGACACCGTGTGGGCGCGGCGCTGGGAGGAGATGCTCGCCGCCGACGCGCTCACCGCCTTCCGCGCCCCGCCGCAGCGGCAGGTTCCCCGGCCCCGCCACTTCGAGGACCTGCCGCCGTCCGCCGTGCCCGTCCTGTGCAGACCCGCGGGCAGGGGAGTGGGACGAAGGGCCATCGGCATGGCACTGCGCGCCGGACACGGCATCGCCCTGTGGCACACCGACGGCCATTCCGACCACGGCTGTACGGAGTTCTGCGAGGACCTGTACCAGGGCGCGGCCGCACTGCTCGCGCAGACCGCCGGCGCCGGTGAGCTTCCCGACCGGCTGCGCCGTATCAGAGACGACATCAGCGGATCGAGGAACAGCGGACACTGGGCGGAGGGAGTGGCCATCCTCTACGACGACCCGGGCCGCCCGCTGCCCGCCGACGACAGTTGTCCGCTGGACTCGCCATGAAAGAAGTGAGGGGCGGGTACGTATCGGACGTGGTCCGCCACGGGTCCCGCTGGGTTCCCCGATGCCACCGGCCGCCGACGAGGAGCGAGCGATGGACGACTGGCTGATCTACCGAGGTGTGGGCGCCCCCGATCCGGGCCGCATCCGGCACCTGCCGCCGCCGCCTCCCTGGCGCGCCTTCTCCGGTGAGCCGCTGCCCGGCGCCGCGCCGCCCATCGACAGCTCCTCCACCCGGCGGCTCGGCGCGCGCGTGGCCGCGCCGCCCGCGCAGGACGCCGAAGCCCTCGAACTGATCAACGCCGCCCTCTACTTACGGCGTCCGCTGCTCGTCACCGGCGAACCGGGCTCCGGCAAGTCCACGCTCGCGCACTCCGTCGCGTACGAACTGGGCCTGGGCCGGGTGCTCCAATGGCCCGTCGTCAGCCGCACCGAGCTGAAGGACGGGCTGTACACGTACGACGCCATCGGCCGCCTCCAGGACGCGCAGCTCGCCCAGCGTGACGAGCACCAGCGTGACGAGCACCAGTCGGACGACATCGGGCGCTACATCCGGCTCGGGCCGCTCGGCACCGCGCTGCTGCCCGCCGAGCTGCCCCGCGTCCTGCTCATCGACGAGCTCGACAAGAGCGACATCGACCTGCCCAACGACCTGCTGAACGTGGTCGAGGAGGGCGAGTTCGCGCTGCCCGAGCTGGAGCGGATGGCCGACCGGCCAGGTCAGGACCAGGTGCGCGTGCTCACCGACGACGGCCGCCGGGTGCCCGTCCAGGGCGGCCGGGTGCGCTGTCACGCCTTCCCCTTCGTGGTGATGACCAGCAACGGAGAGCGCGATTTTCCCGCGCCGCTGCTGCGCCGCTGCATCCATCTGCACCTCGACCCGCCGCGTGACGAGCGGCTCGCCGCGATGGTGCAGGCGCACTTCGGGCCCGGTTCCGACGAGCGGAACCTCGATCTGATCGGGCAGTTCACGCGGGAGGACGGCGACGGCGAACTGCGCCCCACCGACCAGCTGCTCAACGCGATCTTCCTCACCCAGCACGCGGTCCGCGAGGAGCCGGGGCGGCGGGAGGAGATCGCCGAGCTGCTGATACGTCCACTCGACACCCGGCAGCGGTGACCCGCCATGACGGCCACCCAGGGCCCGCTGACCGCGCTCGTCACCCGCCTCCGCGAGGCGGAACTGAAGCCCACCGCCGAGGAGGTGGCGGACGCCCTGTGGCTGTCCCGCTTCGTACCGGCGGCAGCGCCGCCCCACCGCCCTGGCGCCCGGCCGGACACCGGCCCTCCGGAGCAGCCGCCCGCGGACTTCCCGCCCATGGAGGCCGCGGAATCGCCCGCGCACTCGTCGTTCACGGCAGACCCGTTGCCGCGCGCCGCCCGAGTCGACCTGTTCGGGCCCGGTAGCGGCGTACCGGACGACGAGCCCGGCGGCGTACCGGACGGAGCGGACGGCCCGCTCGGCGGCGGCCTGCGGCGGGTGCCCGTACCTGCCCCCTCCGTGCTGCCCGACACGCTCGCGTTACAGCGCGCCCTGCGGCCCCTGCAGCGCTACCGGCCGCCCATGCGCCTGGTCCGCCGCGAGCTGGACGAGGTCGCTACGGCCGACCGGTCCGCCGACGCCGGTCTGGTGGTGCCGGTGCTGCACGCCGTCCGGCGGCGCGAGGCGCGTCTCGCCCTTGTCGCGGACGTTTCGACGTCGAACCTCGTGTGGGAGAAGGCGCTTGACGAGCTACGGCAGATCTGCGAGCGCGCCGGGGCGTTCCGTGAGGTGGCCGTGCACCACGTCCGCGAGGGAGAGCGCGCCCCCGCCCAGCTCGGCGACCCCACAGGCCGCCAGCTGACGCTCGTACTGAGCGACTGCGCGGGCCCCATGTGGCGCAGCGGCCGTATGCAGCGGCTCCTGCACACCTGGGCGTCGACCGCGCCGGTCGCCGTGGTGCAGCCGCTGCCGCAGCGCATGTGGCGGCGTACGCATCTGCCCGCGCTGCCGGGGCTGCTGCGGCGGCGCGAAGGTCCGGCCGGGCGGCTGGAGTTCAGCCCGCGCCGCAGGGTGGCGGGAGCGGGGATTCCGGTGCCGGTGCTGGCGCTGCGGCGGTCCTCCTTCGAGGCCTGGGCCCGGCTGGTGGCCGGTGCCACCGGCCAGTCGCTGCACGCCGCGGCCGGCCTGGTCAGGGCCCGCCACGAACCGGCCGCGGACCAGCCCCTCGCGGCACAGGACCTCGACCCCGTGGAGCGCGTGCGCGCCTTCCGCAGGACGGCCTCGCCCGCCGCCGCGCAGCTCGCGGTCTACTTCTCGGCGGTGCCGCTGATGCTGCCGGTGATGCAGCTCGTACAGCGCGCGATGCTGGTACGCAGCGGGCCTGACGTACTGGCGGAGGTGCTGCTCAGCGGGTTGCTGCGGCGGGCGGCCGACGAGGAGGACGAGAGCGCGGACGACGGCGACGGCGTCCCCTCGTACACCTTCCTGCCGGGCGTACGCGACGAGCTGCTCGGGCAACTGGGCACGAGCAGCGCGGCGCTGGTGCTCAAGCACTGCTCCGAGTACGTCGAGTCACGCTACGGCCGTACGGTACGGAACTTCCCCGCCATGGCCGCGGCCTTCCTCACCGGCGCGGTGGACCCGAGGCCCGCGGCGGCCGAACGCCCCGGCAGCCGGGGCCTGTGGGCCTTCGCGCAGGTGTCGGCGCAGGTGCTGCGGCGGCTCGGCGGCGCCGCGCCGACCGCGCCGCCGGGCGGTCTGCCCGGCGAGGGCCCGGCCGGTCTGGTGGCGCAGGCCCACGCCTGCCTGGCGCACTTCGGCGAGCACGGGACCGTACGGGACCTGGACGCGGCGATCCAGCTGCTCGGCGCGGCGACCCAGGCGGAGCGCCGGGCCGCCGAACGGGCCGCGCTGTACGGGGAGCTGGCCGAGGCGCTGTGGCGGCGCTGGCTGGTGCGCCGGCTCCCCGAGGACCTGCGCGAGGCCCTGGATGCCGCCCAGAACGCCATCACCGGCAAGCCGCGGGCGCATCTGACGCTGGCGCAGGTGCTGGAGGCGCTGGCGGACGAGGTGGAGGCGGGCCGGCTGAGCCCCGGTCTGATGCCGGAGTGGGTACGGGTGCAGACGTCCGCCGATCCGGATGACGTGCGCTGGGCGGCGGCTGTTCTGCTGTCGGCCGCGGACAGCAGCCTCGCCGAACTGACTGAAGGACCGCTGCGGTTGGAGGGCGCGGCGTCGGCCAGGGTCCGGGTACTGCGGCGGCTGGCGGTGACAGGTGCGCCGTACGCGCAGCGCGGGGGCGGGGGCGGGCAGCGGCGGCCCGAGGACTGGTTCACCGACACCCTCCAGACCGCGCTCGGTCTCGTACAACTGCTGCTGGCGGACGAGCGGCGGGAGACCGCGCTGCTGGTCAAGGGCGGGATCCTGCTCGAACTGGCCCGCCACTACCGGGGCGAGGGTCCCGTCGCCAGGCCCGGGGGCGCGGCGGCGGAGGACCTGATCAACGCCCGCGCGTTCGCCGACCGGGCCGACAAGGACCTGCACGCGGGCATCGACGGCCTCGACTGGAACGCCGTACCGCAGGCGGAACTCTGCCGCGCCTGGCTGGACTACGCCGACGCCATTGAGTTCGCCCACGAGTTCCCGGACGACGACGCGAGGCTGCGCACCCTCCAGGCTCTGGACCAGGCGCGCAGGCACGTCGGCAAGGACGAGGAGGCCGAGGCCGACTGCCTGCTGCGGATGGCCCGTGTGCTGGAGCAGCGGTACGAGTCGACGGGCGTCTGGGCGCACCGCGACTCGGCGATCGCGGCCTGGACCTCGGCGCTGCCGCTGCTGCTGCTCGGCGATCCGCGCCGGGCGGTGATCCACACGGCGCTCGGCAGGCAGCTGACCGAGCGCGGCGTCGACAAGGGCGCGCCCGCGGATGTGCACGCGGGGGTACGGGCGCTGCGCGGGGCGACCGACGAGACGCCCGCGGGCGATCCCGAACTGCCGCGGCGCAGGGCGCTGCTGGGCCAGGCGTACATTGAGTCCTTCCGCGCCGAGGAGGCGGTTGCCGACCTCCACGAGGCGGACTGGGCCCTGGGCGCGGCGGCCCGTACGGCGGCCGACCCCGCCCTGTCCGCCGAGGCCTGGTGGCACCGGGCCCTGGCCTCGGCGCTGCTGGCCCGCCGCACCGCGTCGCGCCACCGGCTCCGGGACGCGGCGGCGTACTACCGCCGCGCCGCCGCGGAGGCGGGCCCGGGCGAGGCGATGGAGCGGGCGGTCACCGCCCAGCGGCTGCGGGTCACCCGCCTGGAACGGACGGCGGGCCCGGAGCGCGCCCTGGAGGAGCACCGGGCGGTGCTGTCGATGCTGGTGACAGCGGACGCGGCGGACACCGGGGCGGCGGCGCACCTGCGCCAGGAGATAGCGAGACTGGAGGTACCGGGCGCGGCGTGAGCCGTACCGGGCGTGCCAGGCGTACCCGGAATGCCCAAGCCTCTGCGCCGGAAGGCTCCCGGGCCCCTGCCGGGCCCGGCAGGGTGTCCCAGGTGCCGAGCGCCCCGTACCGCGGGGACGCTCGACGCGGCCGACCCGCCGCCCCGGCGCCGCCCGAAGGGCCCGAATGCGCGCCCGTACGGCCGACCGGGCCGTGGCCGCCTGAGGTGAGCCGGGCCGAACCGGCTGCCGGGTCGTGCCGAAAGGCGCGAGGGCAGGATCCGAACGCGCCCGGATCGGCCGGCTGAGCGGGCCGCCCGTACGTGATGGAGGGCCCGGCGCATGCGCCGGGCCCTCCATCACGTACGGCCGTACGAGCGTGCCGAACCGAACTCAAGCGGTTCGTCAGGCCTCGAAGACCTCCTTGACCAGCTGCTGCTGCTCCGCCTGGTGGCGCTTCGCCGAGCCCACCGCCGGCGACGAGCCGTGCGCGCGCGAGATGCGTCGCAGCCGCTCGCCGTGCGGGATGTCCGCGCCGACCGCCAGGTCGAGGTGGTCGATCAGGTTCAGCGCGATGAACGGCCACGCGCCCTGGTTCGCGGGCTCCTCCTGGACCCAGAGGTACTTCTCCGCGTTCGGGAACTTGGCGATCTGCGCCTGGAGCTCCGCGCCCGGCAGCGGGTACAGCCGCTCCAGCCGGATGATCGCCGTTTCCGCCGCCGCCGCGTCCTGGCTGCCGCGCTTGTTCCGCTCCGCGTCCAGGTCGTAGTAGACCTTTCCGGAGCAGAACACCACCTTGCGGATCGCACTCGGGTCAACCGCCCCCGAGTCGACCCCGGTGTCGCCGATCACCGGGCGGAAGCCGCCGTTGATGAACTCCTCCGCCTTCGACGCCGCCGCCTTCAGACGCAGCATCGACTTCGGCGTGAAGACGATCAGCGGCTTGTGGTGCGGGTTGTGGACCTGCCAGCGCAGCAGGTGGAAGTAGTTCGACGGCAGGGTCGGCATCGCCACCGTCATGTTGTTCTGCGCGCACATCTGGAGGAAGCGCTCAGGACGCGCGGACGAGTGGTCCGGGCCCTGGCCCTCGTAACCGTGCGGGAGGAGCAGGGTGACGCCCGAAGTCTGGCCCCACTTCTGCTCCGCCGACGAGATGAACTCGTCCACCACCGTCTGCGCGCCGTTGACGAAGTCGCCGAACTGCGCCTCCCACATCACCAGCGCGTCCGGACGCGCCAGCGAGTAGCCGTACTCGAAGCCCATCGCCGCGTACTCGCTCAGCAGCGAGTCGTAGACGTTGTAACGGGCCTGGTCGTCGGAGAGGTTCTGCAGCGGGGTGTAGTCCTCGCCCGTCTCCTGGTCCACCAGCACCGCGTGGCGCTGGCCGAACGTACCGCGGCGGCTGTCCTGGCCCGACAGCCGGACCGGGGTGCCCTCCATCAGCAGGGAGCCGATCGCGAGCGTCTCGCCCATGCCCCAGTCGATCGTGCCGTCCTCCACCGAGGCCGCGCGCCGCTGCATCTGCGGCACCAGGCGCGGGTGGACCGCGATGCGCTCGGGGATGTTGACCTGGGACTCGGCGATCCGCTTCACGATCTCCTGGCTGATCGCCGTGGTGACGGCCACCGGGAACTCGGCCTGCGGCTCCGGGAGATGCGCCGGAGCGGACTGGCTGGTGGCCTCGCGGACCTCCGCGAAGACCTTCTCCAGCTGGCCCTGGAAGTCCTGGAGCGCCTGCTCCGCCTCTTCCAGCGTGATGTCGCCGCGACCGATCAGCGACTCGGTGTACAGCTTGCGCACCGAACGCTTCTTGTCGATCAGGTTGTACATCTGCGGGTTCGTGAACGACGGGTTGTCACCCTCGTTGTGACCACGGCGCCGGTAGCAGATGAGGTCGATCACGACGTCCTTGTTGAACGTCTGGCGGAACTCGAAGGCGAGCCGCGCCACGCGCACCACGGCCTCCGGGTCGTCACCGTTCACATGGAAGATCGGCGCCTCGATCATGCGGGCCACGTCCGTGGCGTACATCGAGGAGCGGGCCGACTCCGGCGCGGCGGTGAAGCCGACCTGGTTGTTGATGACGATGTGGACCGTGCCGCCGGTGCGGTAGCCGCGCAGCTGCGACATGTTCAGCGTCTCGGCCACCACGCCCTGGCCCGCGAAGGCCGCGTCGCCGTGCAGGGCGACGGGCAGCACCGTGAAGTCCGTGCCGCCCTTGTTGATGATGTCCTGCTTGGCGCGGGCGATGCCCTCCAGGACCGGGTCCACCGCCTCCAGGTGGGAGGGGTTGGCGGCCAGCGAGACCTTGATCTGCTCGCCGTCCAGGCCGGTGAAGGTGCCCTCGGCGCCCAGGTGGTACTTGACGTCGCCGGAGCCGTGCATCGACTTCGGGTCGAGGTTGCCCTCGAACTCGCGGAAGATCTGGGCGTACGACTTGCCGACGATGTTCGCGAGGACGTTGAGGCGGCCCCGGTGGGCCATGCCGATGACGACCTCGTCGAGGCGCGCCTCCGCGGCGGAGTCGAGGACCGAGTCCAGCAGCGGAATGACGGACTCGCCGCCTTCGAGCGAGAACCTCTTCTGACCGACGTACTTGGTTTGCAGGAACGTCTCGAACGCCTCGGCGGCGTTGAGGCGGCGCAGGATCCGCAGCTGCTCCTCGCGCTCCGGCTTGGAGTGGCCGCGCTCGATCCGGTCCTGGAGCCACTTGCGCTGCTTCGGGTCCTGGATGTGCATGAACTCGACGCCGGTGGTGCGGCAGTACGACTCACGCAGCACGCCGAGGATGTCGCGCAGCTTCATCATCGCCTTGCCGGCGAAGCCGCCGACCGCGAAGTCGCGCTCCAGGTCCCAGAGCGTCAGACCGTGCTCGGTGATGTCCAGGTCGGGGTGCTTGCGCTGCTTGTACTCCAGCGGGTCGGTGTCGGCCATGACATGGCCGCGCACCCGGTAGGAGTGGATCAGCTCGAAGACGCGCGCGGCCTTGGTGACGTCGTCGTCGTGCGAGGCGTCGATGTCCTTGAGCCAGCGGACCGGCTCGTAGGGAATGCGCAGCGACTCGAAGATCTCGTCGTAGAAGCCGCTCTCGCCGAGCAGGAGGTTCGCGACGATGCGGAGGAACTCGCCGGAGGCCGCGCCCTGGACGACCCGGTGGTCGTACGTCGAGGTCAGCGTCATGACCTTGGCGATGCCCAGCTTGTTCAGGGTGTCCTGGGAGGTGCCCTGGAACTCGGCGGGGTAGTCCATCGAGCCGACGCCCATGATGACCGACTGTCCGGGCATCAGACGCGGCACGGAGTGGACGGTGCCCAGGCCGCCGGGGTTGGTCAGCGAGACGGTGACGCCGGTGAAGTCGTCCATCGTCAGCTTGTTGGTGCGGGCGCGGCGGACGATGTCCTCGTACGCCTGCCAGAAGTCGAAGAAGTTGAGCGTCTCGGCCTTCTTGATGCCCGCGACGACCAGCTGGCGGTCGCCGTTCGGCTTCACCAGGTCGATGGCCAGGCCGAAGTTGATGTGCTCCGGCTTGACCAGGGTCGGCTTGCCGTCCTTCTCCGTGAAGGACCAGTTCATCGACGGCATGGCCTTGATGGCCTGGACCATCGCGTACCCGATGAGGTGGGTGAAGGAGACCTTCCCGCCCCGGGCGCGCTTGAGATGGTTGTTGATGACGATGCGGTTGTCGAAGAGCAGCTTCACCGGGACGGCGCGCACGGACGTGGCCGTGGGCACCTCCAGCGAGGCGTTCATGTTCTTCGCGACCGCGGCGGAGGGGCCCCGCAGCGTCACGTACTGAGGCCCGGCGGCCGGTTCCGCCGCCGGCTCCGCGCTGGGCTTGGGCGCATCCGCGGGTACGGCGTTGGCGGCAGGCGCGGACGGCCTGGTGGTGGCGGGGGTCGCCGCCGCGGGCGCGGCCGGTGGCGCCGCGGGAGCCGCAGCCGGTGCGGCCGGTGCGGCCTGTACGGGCGGGGCGGCCGGTGCGGCCGGGGCGGGCGCCCGGGCCGGGGCGGGAGCAGCCGGTGGCGCCGCGGTGACCGCAGCCCCCGCGACTGCGGCAGCCGAGGCCTGGGGGGGCTTCACGGCTGCGTCAGCCGCGCCCGCACCGGGCTTCTTGTAGTCGGCGAAGAAGTCCCACCAGGCGCGGTCGACCGAATTCGGGTCCTGGAGGTACTGCTGGTAGATCTCATCGACGAGCCACTCATTGGGGCCGAAAGCCGCGGCAGGGTTCTTGCCCTGCCCGGCTTGGTCGGGCGAGATGCTGGGGTTACTGGGGGACTGAGACGACACGGCGGCAACCGCCCTCTTCCGCTTCACAAGGTGATGGACAGCGGAAATAAAGGCTACGCCTCCCTGGCCGCGAGGTGCAGGCGGGGGCGGCCCATCGTCGCGCAAGTCACACCGGATGATCAGTTTCGTGGCAGGGAATGGCGGGAAACAAGCGTGGTTCTGCCCATTAGGGGTATGCGAGGCCCTGGCTACGACGCCCGGGCTCGGCCCTGCCGCGTCGCCGCCGGTGGTTGGGCGGCGTCTCCGCCGTGCGCCTGACCTCTGACTGCCTACGCCGTGTACGCGACTGACTGCGTACACGTGTATACGGCACCCTACGTCAATCGCGCGGCGGCGGGTTGCCCGGAAGGATGACCTGTATCCGGCAGCCCCGCGACGATTCGGCCACCCCGATATGGCCGCCGTGCAGATCCACCGCCCAGCGGGCGATCGCCAGCCCCAGTCCCGTACCGCCGTCGCTGCCCGGCCCGTGCGGCGAGGCGACGCGGCCCCGGTTGAAGCGCTCGAAGACGCGGTGGCGCTCCTGCTCCGGGATGCCCGGGCCCTCGTCCACCACTTCCAGGTCGAGGGACTCCGGCTGGAGCCCGCGGCGGGCCCTTACCGTCACCCGGCCGTGCGGCGGCGAGTGCTTGACGGCGTTGTCGATCAGGTTGGCGACCACCTGGTGCAGCCGTTCCGCGTCCGCGTGCGCGGTCAGCTCCGGCGGCGACACATCCAGGTGCAGATGCACGTCCGTACGGGAGTGATTGCCGGATCCGGAGGGCAGCCCGCGCTGGGCGGCGGCCAGATTGGCTTCCTTCAGCACACCGGAGAGGTACGGCCACACCTCGAAACGGCGGGACCTGAGCGGTACGACGCCGTTGTCGAGCCGGGACAGATCGAGCAGCGTCTCGACCAGACGGCTCAGGCGTTCGGTCTGCTTGAGGGCGGTGCGCATCGTCTCCGGGTCGGCGGCGGACACCCCGTCCACGACGTTCTCCAGTACGGCGCGGAGTGCTGCTATCGGGGTGCGCAGCTCGTGCGAGACATTGGCGACCAGTTCCTTGCGGTGCCGGTCCACGGCCTCCAGATCGTCCGCCATGCGGTTGATGGTGGAGGCGAGGTCGCCGAGCTCGTCGCGGCGGTCGGCGCCGCGTACCCGGCGGGTGTAGTCGCCGTGCGATATGCCCTTGGCGACGGTGTTCATCTCGTCCAGCGGCGCGGTCAGGCCGTGCGCCACGAACTGGGTGATCAGAAGGGTCGCTATCACCGAGAAGACCGTGATGAATCGGAGCTCGGTCTCGGTACGCAGGGCGACGAGCAGCAGGCCGGTGGTGATGAAGACGGAGACGACGACGAGCGTGCCGAGTTTCGTCTTGATCGAGACGGCGATGGAGCGCGGGCGGACCCGGGTCTGCCGTCGCGGGCCCGGCTCGGACCGCGGGTCCGGGTCCTCCTGGCTCCGCCGGTTCCTCGGGATCCGCCGGAGCCGCGTCCTGTCCCCGGCCTGCCGCCTTGTCGCGCTCATGGCGCGGGCGTCTCCAGCGCGTAGCCGACGCCGTGGACCGTACGGATCCGCTCGGCGCCGATCTTGCGGCGCAGCGCCTTGATGTGGCTGTCGACCGTACGGGTGCCGGAGGCGTCCGCCCAGTCCCACACCTCGGCGAGCAGCTGCTCGCGGGAGAGAACCGCGCGCGGCGTGTTCGCCAGGCAGACCAGCAGGTCGAACTCGGTGGGCGTGAGATGTACGTCATCGCCGCGCACCCGGACCCGGCGCTGCGCGTGATCGATCTCCAGCTCGCCGAGGCGCAGGATCCCGCTGCGCGGCGTCACCGCGGCGAGCGCCGCGCGCTCCACGCGGCGCAGCAGGACGTGCACCCTGGCCGCGAGCTCCCGCATCGAGAACGGCTTGGTCATGTAGTCGTCCGCGCCGACCCCGAGGCCGACGAGCATGTCGGTCTCGTCGTCGCGCGCCGTGAGCATCAGCACCGGCACCGGGCGCTGGGCCTGGACGCGACGGCAGACCTCAAGGCCGTCGAAGCCCGGCAGCATCACGTCGAGAACCATCAGATCGGGTTGCCAGGCCTCGGCGGCGTCGACCGCCGCCGGGCCGTCCACGGCCGTGTGCACCAGGAAGCCTTCCGCCCGCAGGCGGGCGGCGATGGCTTCGACAATTGTGGCGTCATCCTCGACGACCAGCACCCGGCGCTGGGCGCCTGGCGTAGCCGCGACGCCGTTGTGCGTGGTGTGTGTCTGCTCCATCGCCCCGCCCCTGTACGCGTTCTCGCAAGCTGCATGCAGATGTAGATCCCGTGTGTAGGTCAGCAGCGTAAGGGCTTTGACGGTGTCCCGGCTACGCAGGGCGAACAGCGAGGCGTACGACGCCGGGTTCGCCTCGGGCAACCCGGATCTCTTCGGTTCTTACCCCGGTGAACCCGGCATTCCGCAACGCGTCCGCGAAAGCGGGGGAGGGCCGCGCGGACCGTACGGCGAGGATGCGGCCCGGCTCCAACCGTCCCTGACAGGCGGCGAGTCAGGCGGTGAGAGGAGGTTCTCGCGGGTTCATTTGTCGATGTCCGGACAGAGCGCGTCGTAGCGGTCCGTCATACGTGACGAGGTCCGTGTGCAGGATCACGCCGCGGTGGTCGGCGAGGGGCGCGGGCCGGATATGTGTCGATGGCCATAGGGGCGGTCCGCGACGCGGCCGGGCCTGTGAAGGTTGCTCCCGAACCTGTGAAAGTCCTTATGTGTGGCGCAGGTCATAGACGGGGGAGAGCTTGATCGCGTTGGGTGGGGGCTGTTCGGGGGCTTGGTGGAAGGGGCCTCACGTGGTGGATCAGCTCACAACACGCGACTGGACTGCCACGGACCGCGCCAGGGACCAGGCCAGGGACCAGGCCACGGACCGGGAACTGCTCGGCGGTGTCCCGGCGCAGCGGACGCCCCCGCGGGCGACGGCGACGCCCATGCCGATGCCGCTCGTCACGGCCGCCCCGCCCGTACGAAGGCCCCTCTGGCGGCCGGTGCTCCACCTGCTGCCCACTCCCACGGGCACGCCGTTCACCTTCGCCTACATCCTCGTGCTGACAGCCACCTCGCTCTTCGTGGAGTACGGCGCGCCCGCCACCGTCTCCTCGCTGCTCCGCGGTTCCAGTACCGATGTCGCCCATTTGGCCCAGTCGCCGGTGCTTGTTCTCGGCGCCAGTGCGCTGTGGGTCTCGGGCAGCCTGGTGTCCCCGTACACCGTTGCCTTCCTTTTTGTTCTCACCGCGCTGGAGCGCCGTATCGGCGGCCTGCGCGCCGCCGGGGTCTTCATGGCCGGACATGTGGCGGCGACCCTGGCCACCGAGATCCCGGTCGGGCTGTGGGTGGTCGCCGGGCAGCTGCCCGTCACCTCGCTGCACCGCCTCGACTACGGCATCAGCTTCGGGCTGCTGACGAGCATCGGCGCCCTGGCCGGAGTGCTGAGCCCGGTCGTACGCGGCACGCTGCTCGGTTTTGTGTTCCTGATGCTGCTCCAGGATCTGCTGGCCCTCACCGATCCGCTCACCAACTGGGGCCACCTGCTCGCGCTGCTGGCGGGGATCGCCTGCTGGCCCGTGGTGCGTCACTGGGCGGGCGTCGTCAGGCCAGGCGCTTACGGCCCCACAGCAGGATGAACGCCGCGATGGCCGCGGTCATGCCCAGCAGGATCGCCGCCCCAGACCACTGCATGCCCGTCATCTGGGAGATCGGCAGGTACTCCGTCGACCAGCCGAAGAGGTCCGCCTTCTGCTGACAGGCCGCCATGGCCGCGTCCGACGGCTCGCGGGCACAGGTGCTCCAGCCGAGGAGCTCGCCGGAGCCGGTGACGTACGACCGGTCCATCTCGTACGCCCCGGGCGGCAGCGCCGGGAGGGACTCCCAGGCGAGGCCTTCCGAAGCCACCCTGGCCGAGTTTCCGAGGTCGATCAGAAAACTGGCCCAGACGAACTGCACCGTGACGGTGAACCCCAAGGTGACCACCATGGCCATCAGCGTCCGGCGCAGCAGCATGCCGATCGCCACGCCGCCGACGAGCGAGAGCAGGGAGAGCGCGACCGGCACGGGGCCGGTGTTGTTGAACGCGAGGGCCTCGTGCCAGGGGAAGCTGGTCTCCTTGCCCTTGATCGGCGCCCACCACCAGTTGAAGGCGAGGGACAGCGCCGTGGTGCCCACCGTGACCACCAGCGCGGTGATCCCGAGCTTCATGGCGAGCCAGCGGACTCGGGTGATGGCCTGCGAGGTGACCAGCTTGGCGGTGCCGTTCTCGAGGTCGGCCGCGAGCAGTGGCGCGCCAACGAAGACGCCGAGCAGGACGGGGACGGCGGCCAGAGCCAGTCCGGTCCGGTTGAACTCGCTGGTGTACGGCTGGAAGCCCAGCTGCCACTCCTCGGACTTCGGGTGGGGCCAGTCGTACCGGTCGAGATACTCCAGCATCCCCATGCGCTGGTAGGCGATCAACGCGATGGTGAGCAGCGTGAAGGCGATGAGGGTGCAGTAGGCGGCGCGGTGCTGACGCCAGACGAGCCAGGTCGCACCGCTCAGGCGGAGTCCGCGCCCGCGCGCGGTCGGGGCGGCGGGGGCGTGGCCGGGGGCGTTCGCCGGGGAGCCGGTCAGGGTGGTCACGCTGCCACCGCCGTCGCCGCGGAGCGGTCGCCGACCTGGGCGGTTGGGCTGACGAGGGGTGGTGCCTGCGGGGAGCGCAGATAGGCGAGCAGGAGTTCCTCCAGGTTCGGGGCGTCGGCCTGCCACGCGCCGTCGACCGGTCCGTGGGCGCGGACGAGTGCGGTGAACTGCCGTCCGCTCGTACGGGATTCGACAACGGTGTGGTGCGCGAGAGCCGCGGGAACGCCTCCGTCGGCTCCGGCTGTGGCTCCCGTGAGCAGTGTGTGGGCGCCGAGGAGTTCGTCCACGTCACCCGCGAGGCGCAGGCCGCCCTCGGCGACGACCACGAGGTAGTCGCACACGTGCTCCAACTCGGCGAGCATGTGGGTGGACATCAGCACGGTGGTGCCGTGCTCGGCGGCCTTGGCCATGATCAGGCCCATCATTTCGTGGCGCACCAGCGGGTCGAGGTCGGACATCGGCTCGTCCAGGAGGAGCAGGTCGGGGCGTTTGCCGAAGGTGAGGGCGAACGCGACCCGGGTGCGCTGCCCGCCGGACAGGGTGCCGACCTTCGCGTCGAAGGGGACGTTGCCCGCGCGGACGATGGCCTCTGCGGTCGGCTGGTCCCAGGTGGGGTTCAGCTCGCGTCCCATGCGCAGGGTCTCGGCCACCGTGAAGCGGCGGAAGAGCGGCTTCTCCTGGGCGAGGAAGGCGGTACGCCGGTTGGCCTCCGCGGATTCCGGCGGCGCGCCGAAGACCCGCAGGGTGCCGTCCGTCGGCTCCAGCAGGTTGGCCGCGATTCCCAGGAGCGTGGTCTTGCCTGCCCCGTTGGGGCCCACCAGACCGCAGATCCGGCCGGCCGGCAGCCGGAAGGAGCAGTCCCGCAGGGCCCACCCCCGCCGGTACTTCTTGCCGACGCCGTACGCCTCTATCGCCGAGCCTGTCGGGCCGCTGTGGCCCATCGGGTCACTCACCTGTTGCTGCTCCTTGCTTCCGATTCTGAGCCGCCCGTGTTTCCGGCGGCGTACCGCTGTTCCAGCACCGACGCGAACAGCGCGGCCACGTCCTCCTGCTCCAGACCCGCTTCGCGCGCCCGGACCATCCAGCCGTCCAGCTCCTCGCGCAGCGGCGAGTCCGCGCCCGCCTGCGGGCGGGCCAGCGACCGGCGCACGAAGGTGCCCAGACCGGGCCTCGGCTCGACCAGCCCCTCCCGCTCCAGCTCGCGGTACGCCTTGAGCGTCGTGTTCGGGTTGACGGCGCAGGTCTCCGCGACCTCCTTGGCGGTCGGCAGCCGGTCTCCCGGCATCAGGACGCCGAGCCGCAGGGCCTGCTTGGTCTGCAGAACGATCTGCTGGTAGGCGGCGACCCCGCTCCGTCTGTCGATGCGGAACTCCAACGCGCTCACCACCCTTTAGCTACTTGATTAGTGAAATGATGATGCAGGGGTGACGGCGGCCGTGTCAACGGAGCTGGTCAGCAGGGGTGTTGGCGCGCCGAGGAGAGGTGATCGCTCACAGCGAACGCCCGCCGGGGAACAACGCGGCCTCTCCGATCATTGAGTCGACATAGCTCAACTTGAGTGCCGAAGGGGAGATCATGGCTGCTGAGTCCACCGCGTTCACGTCGCTCACTCTGCCCGTGCTGCCGCTCGACAACGAGGTCGTGCTGCCCGGAATGGTGGTGCCGCTGGACCTCAACGACACCGATGTACGAGCCGCTGTGGAGGCCGCGCAGGCCGCCGCCCGTTCCTCCGGCGGCTCCGGCAAGCCACGCGTACTGCTGGTGCCGCGCATCGACGGGACGTACGCCGCGACCGGCGTCGTCGGCACCGTCGAGCAGGTCGGCAGGCTCTCCGACGGAGACCCCGGCGCCCTGATCCGCGGCCGGGGCCGCGTCCAGATCGGCGCGGGCACCACAGGACCCGGCGCCGCGCTGTGGGTCGAGGGCGTCCCGATCGACGAGAGCGTGCCCGACCCGCTGCCCGGCTCGGTCACCGAGCTGGTCACGGAGTACAAGGCGCTCGCCACCGACTGGCTGAAGAAGCGCGGAGCCTGGCAGGTCGTGGACCGCGTCCAGCAGATTGACGACGTCTCGCAGCTCGCCGACAACTCCGGCTACTCGCCGTTCCTGTCCACCGCCCAGAAGATCGAACTGCTGGAGACGGCCGATCCGGTGGCCCGCCTCAAGCTCGCCACCCTGCAGCTGCGCGAGCACCTCGCCGAACAGGACGTGGCCGAGTCCATCGCCAAGGACGTCCAGGAGGGCGTCGACAAGCAGCAGCGCGAGTTCCTGCTGCGCCGCCAGCTCGAAGCCGTACGCAAGGAACTGCGCGAGCTCAACGGCGGGGCCGCCGACGGCGCGGACGAGTCCGACGACTACCGGGCGCGCGTCGAGGCCGCCGATCTCCCCGAGAAGGTGCGGGAAGCCGCCTTCAAGGAGGTCGAGAAGCTGGAGCGGGCGAGCGACCAGAACCCCGAGGGCTCCTGGATCCGCACCTGGCTCGACACCGTGCTCGAACTGCCCTGGAACGAGCGCACCGATGACACCGCCGCGCACGACATCAAGGGCGCGCGGGAGATCCTCGACGCCGAGCACGCGGGCCTTCAGGACGTGAAGGAACGGATCACCGAGTACCTGGCGGTACGCAAGCGGCGCGCCGACCGAGGGCTCGGCGTGGTCGGCGGGCGGCGCGGCGGGGCCGTGCTGGCGCTGGTCGGACCGCCCGGCGTCGGCAAGACCTCGCTCGGCGAGTCCGTCGCGCACGCGATGGGACGCAAGTTCGTCCGGGTGGCGCTCGGCGGCGTACGCGACGAGGCGGAGATCCGCGGCCACCGGCGTACGTACGTGGGCGCTCTCCCCGGCCGTATCGTCCGCGCCATCAAGGAAGCGGGCTCGATGAACCCCGTCGTCCTGCTGGACGAGATCGACAAGGTCGGCTCCGACTTCCGCGGCGACCCGGCGGCCGCCCTGCTGGAGGTCCTCGACCCGGCGCAGAACCACACCTTCCGGGATCACTACCTGGAGGTCGAACTCGATCTGTCCGACGTGGTGTTTCTCGCCACGGCGAACGTCCTGGAGGCCATCCCGGAGGCCCTGCTCGACCGGATGGAGCTGGTCAGGCTCGACGGCTACACCGAGGACGAGAAGGTCGTCATCGCCCGGGACCACCTGCTGCCGCGTCAGCTGGAGCGGGCGGGCCTGGAGCCCGGCGAGGTGACCCTGGACGACTCGGCGCTGCGCAGGATCGCGGGCGAGTACACGCGTGAGGCGGGCGTCCGCAACCTGGAGCGCTCGATCGCCCAGCTGCTGCGCAAGGTGGCCTCCCAGCACGAACTGGGCGACCGGAAGCTGCCGTTCACCATCGGCGCCGATGACCTGCGCGGCCTGATCGGACGGCCGCACCATGTGCCCGAGTCCGCCCAGGACCCGGCTGAGCGCCGTACGTCCGTGCCCGGCGTGGCGACCGGCCTCGCGGTCACCGGCGCGGGCGGCGACGTGCTGTTCGTCGAGGCGTCGCTGGCCGACCCGGAGACGGGCGCGGCGGGGCTGACCCTCACGGGCCAGCTCGGCGACGTGATGAAGGAGTCCGCGCAGATCGCGCTGAGCTTCCTGCGCTCGCACGGCGCGGAACTGGAGCTGCCGGTGGCGGACCTGAAGGACCGGGGCACGCACATCCACTTCCCGGCGGGCGCGGTGCCCAAGGACGGCCCGAGCGCGGGCATCACGATGACGACGGCGCTCGCGTCGCTGCTCTCCGGACGCCTGGTGCGGACGGATGTGGCGATGACGGGCGAGGTGTCGCTGACGGGGCGGGTGCTGCCGATCGGCGGTCTGAAGCAGAAGCTGCTGGCCGCGCACCGGGCGGGCATCACGACGGTCGTGATTCCCAAGCGGAACGAGCCGGACCTGGACGACGTACCGGCCGAGATCCTGGAGAAGCTGGAAGTGCACCCGGTGACGGACGTCCGCCAGGTCCTGGAGATCGCGCTCGCACCGGCGGAGGTGGCGGTGGCGGCGGCGGCCTGACGCGCCGGGCGCTTGTCAGTCGGCGGCGGCCCGCTCGTACAGCGAGCGGGCCCGGCCGTCGAAGAGCGCGGCCGTCGACTCGCGGTCCGTGTCGCCGCCGCTCAGTACGCCGATGAGCCGGCCCTGATCTCCGGCGTCCCGGTAGTCGGCGAGCCAGGGGCCGCCGCTGGTGCCGTCCCAGAAGCCCGCGCATTCGATGAGCAGCGTCTGCGGCAGTTCCGGATCGGGCCGGGCGTCGGTGGTGCAGGCGATGGGCCGGTTGCTGGGGTGGTCGTCCGGGTTGGGGTAGCCGACGACGGTGACCCGGCGCTCGGAGCCCGATGACCAGTCGGGGGTGACGGCGCCGACGACCTGCTGCGCCTGGCGGCCCCGCGCGTCCGGCGCGAGGGTCAGGAAGGCGTAGTCGGCGACGTCGGCGTCGTCCGCATTGTCCGTCCACCGGTCGTCGAGGTGGACAGAACTCACCTTCCAGCGCCCGTACGGAGAGCTTCCCTGGCCCTTGCCCCGGCCCTTCTCCGAGAACCCCGGAGCGAACTCCAGCTCGCCCGGCCGGTGGTCCGGCTCGCCGCCCGCGTCCTGGAGACAGTGCGCGGCGGTGGCGATGACGTTGCCCTTGGGGCTGGCCACGACGCTCGCGGTGCAGAAGTGGTCGCCGTCGGCGCCGATCAGCACGCCCACGGAGGGGGTGCCGGCGAAGGGAGTGGCGGCTCGTACGCTGGGGGCGGCGAGAGTGGGGACGGGAGCGTGGTCCTTGCGCGGCGGCGCGGAACACGCGGCCAGTGCGACGCACAGCACGCCGCCCACCCCGACTGCGAAGCGGGTACCACTCATGGTGCTGGCGCTGGTGCCGGTGCTGGTGCTCGTACGGCTGTGCTTCTCCATCCCGGCATCATGCCCCGGCCGCCGCACCGCACCCGCCCGCATCCGGGGCGGGTGCGGCGGGTGTGCTCAGCCGTTGGCGAGCGCCACCACGCGGTCCAGCGCGCCGTTGAACCTGTTGTGGTCGCCGACGATCGGACCTGACGAGGTGTACTGCCACATCGTGTACGTGCCCCAGCCGGCCGGGAGTGTGCCGACGGTGGTGTTGTAGCGGGCCACCCAGAGGGGGTTGGTGGCCGCGAAGCCGCTGTAGTTGCCCGTGCACTGTGTCCACCAGCTGGTGGCGGTGTAGATCACCGCGTCACGCCCGGTGCGTGACTTGTAGCGGTTCAGGAAGTCGCGGATCCAGGTGACCATCCCGGCCTGGCTCTTGCCGAAGCAGGCGGCCCCGTACGGGTTCCACTCGATGTCCAGCACGCCCGGCAGGGTCTTGCCGTCGCGGGACCAGCCGCCGCCGTTGTTGACGAAGTAGTCGGCCTGCGCGGCGCCGGTCGTGGTGTCGGGGGTGGCGAAGTGGTACGCGCCCCGGACCATGCCGACGTTGTAGGAGCCGTTGTACTGCTGCGCGAAGTACGGGTTGTTGTAGTACGTGCCCTCGGTGGCCTTGTTGTAGGACCACCGCACGCCGCTGGACCACAGGCTCGCCCAGTTGACGTTGCCCTGGTGGCTGGAGACGTCCACGCCTTCGGTCTGGACGGCCCGGCTGGAGGCGGGGAGGCCGCCCTGGCCGTCGTGGGCGACGACGCCCATGCCCATGCGGGCGGAGCCGCGTGCGGGGGTGGCGGCGGCGGTGTCGGTGTCGGCCGCTCCGGCGGCTCCGGGGAGGGCGAGGAGGAGGGAGAAGACGGCGAGGAGAGTGCCGGTTGCTGTGGCGAGGCGATATCGGCGGGTCGTTCCGGATCTGAGCACGTGCATGGCGTGACTCCGAAGAACTCGGTGGGGGGGACCTGACGATGCATCAACATGTCGCTGGGAAATTATGGTGTGGACATGCCAGGCGCGACGCTACGCACGTAGACCGGTGTGGTGGAAGGGGGCCGAGGTGCTGCCGATGGTCTACGCCTGCGAAATACTGGCCGAGCTGCGGTGATGGCCGCCGCTGAAAGAAAGTTTCACGATTCGGAAAGCGCGCGAGGGGTGCTGACGTGCACGAAAGCGATACGGGGAGTGAACCGGACGCCACGGGCAGAAGTGGTATGGACCAGGTGGTTCTCGCGCTGGAGCGGGAGCTGGCCGTCTTTATGCGCCGGGCCCGCGCGTCCTCGGGCGAGATGGCGCGCGAGGTCCATCCCGAGCTGGAGCCCGCCGCGTACGGCCTGTTCGTACGCCTGGAAGACGCGGGCCGGCAGCGGGCCACCGAACTGGCCGCCTACTTCGGCGTCGGCAAGGCGACGATGAGCCGCCAGCTGCGCGTTCTGGAGGACCTCGGCCTGGTGACCCGCGAACCCGACCCGGCGGACGGCAGGGCGTCCCTCGTCCGCCTCACGGACGAGGGAATGGCACGCTTCCGTCAGGTGCGGGACGCGCGCCGGGAGCGCTATGTGAACAAGCTGGCGGACTGGGACCAGGCCGAGATCGCGGAGCTGGCGCGTCTGCTGCACCAGCTGAACGAGCGAGCCGAAGGCTGAACCAGCTCGGCCTGGATGCGCGCGACGGTGCGGTGTTCGACGCTGAGCCGGGCGAAGGTGTCGGTCAGGTGGGGGTTGTGGACCGCGATCCCCGGGAACAGGCGCGCGTTTTCGTGATGATGACCGGCGTAGCTACGTGGTTTCCCCGCTGGGGGTCGCGCCCGCTGTGGTGAGGACAGCGGCAGTTTCGGGATGGGGGCCATGGTTCGCCCAGTCCAGAGGGGACCGGCCTGTGCCGTGATCTTCCCGCACATTCGGATCGGCGCCGTGCGCCAACAGCTCACGCACTGTCTCGGTGTGCCCCCAGGATGCGGCTGCGCACAACGGCGTGCCCTCCGCGCCGATTCCACTGCTCTCGGTGTCGGGGGAGGCGCCGGCCGCCAGGAGCAGGCGGGCGATCTCGGCTTCTCCGTTCACGGATGCCTCGTACAGAGGGGTGGTGCCCTCACTGTTGGCTCGCTGCGGGTTGAACCCAGCCCGCAGTACCGCCTTCACGACGGCGGTGTCACCCTCCAGAATTGCTTCGAAGAGACGCCGGGAGAGCTTCTTTTGCTGCCGCTGGTTCATGGGGGCCGAGGTTAGCGACTGGTTACGTGGCGGGGCCACTCGTATCCACTCGTTGATGGCCGCGACCAGTACGTTCGCTACGTAGCGAACGGCACGCCTTGATCGGACCCGTACCCGGGTGGTCGAGGTTCCGGTGAACCTCGGGATCAGATTCGACGGCTGCGGGTCTGATCCCTGGCGTCGTAGCCCAGCCGGGCCTGCTCGACCTCGCCCAGGTTGACCGACCAGTCGGCGAGTGATGCGAACAGCGGCCCCAGGCTGCGTCCCAGTTCGCTGATCTCGTACTCCACCCGCGGCGGAACCTCCGGGTGGTAGGTACGCACGACGAGCCCGTCGCGTTCCAGTTGTCGTAGCCGCTGGGTCAGCACCTTGGGTGTGATCGTGGTGATGCGGCGTTCCAGCTCCACGAATCGATGCCGCCCGTATGTATGGAGCGTCCACAGAATCGGTGTGGTCCAGCGGCTGAAGACGATGTCGACCACTGGGGCGATCGGGCATGCCAGCTCCGGGGCGACCTCGATACGAGCCCCCTTGACTGTGTTGTCAGTCATAACGGGCCCTCCTCTCCATTACTTTCCTCTAGGTACCTACTATGCCGACGACGGTAGCTTCCGCTGAGTCCAAAGAGAACTCGACAACTGGGAGCGAACATGATCGTGGTGACTGGAGCCACCGGCAACGTCGGACGGCCGCTCGTACAGGCGCTCGTCGCGGCCGGCGAACAGGTGATGGCGGTGTCGCGAGGGATCTCGGCGCAGGACGTGCCGGCGGGGGTGCGGCATCAGCAGGCCGACGTGGCCGAACCGGAAAGCCTCACGCCCGCGCTCGACGGTGCCGAAGTGCTGTTCCTGCTGACCTCGGGCGACTTCGTGTCGGCAGGTGGCAATGTCGGCGACGTCCTCGATGCCGCGCGGGCAGGCGGGGTCCGCCGGGTTGTCCTGCTGTCCTCCCAGGGCGTTGCCACGGGAAGCCACCCCTCGACACTGGAGGACCCCGTCACGCACTCGGGCCTGGAATGGACACTGCTGCGGCCGGGAGGTTTTGACTCCAACACGCTCCAGTGGGCCGAGATGGTCCGCGCGCAACGGATGGTCGCCGCGCCGTTCGGTGATGTTGCGCTGCCGACCATCGATCCGGCCGACATCGCTGAGGTTGCCGCTGTGACGTTGCGGGGCGCCGGCCACGTCGGTAGGTCGTATGAGCTGACCGGGCCGGCACCGATCTCACCTCGGCAGCAGGCGATGGTGATCGCCGACGTGCTGGGCGAGCCGGTGCGGTTCGTCGAGCAGAGCCGCGAGGAGGCTCGGGCGCAGATGGTGCGGTTCATGCCCGAGCCGGTCGTGGAGGCCACCCTTGACATCCTGGGCGCGCCGAAGGCCGCTGAGCAGCGGGTGAGCCCCGACGTCGAGCGGATTCTCGGCCGCCCGCCCCGCACCTTCGCCGAGTGGGCGGCGCGCAACGCCGCAGCCTTCAAATAGCCTGTACTGAACACGACATCGTTGCCGGGCCGGGAGCGGCCCGAGGTAGGCAGATACCCCGCACGGTCAGAGACGGTCGGAGACAGTCGGAGACGGTCAGAGACGGTCAAAGCTCGACGAAGACCGCCGTCGCGTCGTCGTGCAACTTCCAGCGGATCACCGCCGTACGGGCCTGTGCCGCCGACTCCTCCAGCTCCCGCACCCGGTCGATGAGCCCCTGCGCCCCCTCCTTGCGGAGCACACCCAGGCACTCGGCCCAGCCGCCCTCCGTGAACATGTCGACCCAGCGGGACGCCCCGTCCGTGAGCGCGGCCACGGCGCGTACCTCCGCGCGCGGCGTGGTGCCCGTCACCGCGCGCGCCGCCGTCTCCGGGTCGGCCGCCGCCGTGAAGAACCCGCCCTCCGAGTTGCGCAGGGCATCCGCCGAGGCGTGCGTCAGCAGCGCCTCGCGGGGCAGCCGGTCGAGCCGGTCGTCCACGACCGCCCGCACCTCGCCGTTCGGGGACTCCAGCAGCAGTACCGCGTCCGAGAGCACCAGGTACTCCACCGCCTCCGACTCCGCGCCCCAGCGCGCCATGGCCACCGTCGCCTGAGGCGTACGCACGTGAGAAAGGTCACAGGTGTCGCGGTGGGTATCCGCAGTGCGCCGGATTGCCCCGGAGAGGACCTCCGTGAGCGTCAGGTCCCGCCGTGTACCGGACAGTTCGGCCAGGGCTCCGCCGAGCCGGGCGGTGAACCACGGGACCCCGTGCACACACCCGTCGTCGCCCTGCGGAGGCGTCACGCCGTCCAGCACGACAAGTGTTCCGCCTCGGCCCGAGGCGGGCAGGGCCACGGAAGCCCAGTCCTCGTTGGGGCGTTCGGGCGTGCCGGGGGCGGTGGCGAGTTCGATGCGCATGAATCCCAGTTTGCCCGGCGCCCCACCGGTCACCGCCCGTATCGGCAGGTCAGCGGGAGCACTGGGCCACGGTCGAGCGGGTTCGCCGAGCTGCGGGCGCGCATCCTGCCAAAGCCCGGCCCGAAGATCCAGCTCATGTTGCGCGCGCCGTCGCACCCTTTGTCGTCGCGAGTTGTTCGCCAACTCCTCAGTGTTGTTGACTCGCTTGTCACCCCCCGCTTCATGGGCGAGTCAAGCAAGATTGCGAGCACCGGTGCAGAAGACGCGGCCTCGGGGCCACGACGGCAGACCCACGGAGAACCCGGCCGGTCGCGCCGTACGCGTACGCAGTCGGCTCGTCGCCGGTGTCGCGGCCATCAGCCTTGTCGTCATCGCGGCCGGCACCCCCGGCATTCTCGCCACCTCCGCCGAACTGAGCGAGTCCCAGCGGCTGGTCACCCTCGCCTCGCTCAACCGGCAGGCCGTCACCCTGGCCCACTCCCTCGCCGACGAGCGCGACGAGGTCACCGAGTACGTCGCGGCGGGCCGCGACACCCCCAAGACTCCCGGCAGCCGCAGCGCTCGCGTCGACCGGCAGATCGGCGAGATCAGCCTGAGCCTCACCGACGGGCCCGCCGCCCATGCCGGGCTGCACCGCGACCTCGCCACCGTCCCCTCCGTACGCCGTACCGCCCTCACCGGCAAGGGCACGGCGCTGGAGGCCCACCGCGCGTACACCGCCGTCATCGTGGGCCTCCGCTCCCTCGCCGACGAACTCACCGAGCAGACCCCGCCGCGCGCCGCTGACGGCACCCGCGCGCCCGCCGACCTCGGTCTCGCCGTCGAGCAGGCATCCACCACGCGGGGGCTGCTGCTCTCCGCGCTCTCCATGCCCGCGCGGGAGGATCAGAAGGCGCGGGACGGCCTCAGCGCCGCCGCCCAGCAGTCGCGCGTGCGCGAACTCGCCGCGCTCGCCGACTTCGACCAGGCCGCGAACGAGGACGCCCGCGACAAGCTGTCCGCCACCGTCACCGGACCCGAGGTCAAGACCGCCGAGAGCTACCTCGCCGCACTCACCGATCAGCCCGCGCTCTCCTCCGCGGAGCGCAGGTCCGACCGCGAGAAGGTGGAGTCCGCCCTCACCGCCCGCATCGAGCAGATGCGCGGTGTGGAATCCGCTCTCGCCTCCGGTCAGATCCGGGGCTTCGAGCAGTTGCGCGACGACGATGTGACCGCGCTGGAGGCACGGGTCGCGCTCCTCGGCGGCCTGCTGATCCTCACCATCGGCGTGTACGCCGCCGTCGCCCGCACCCTCACCCGCCCGCTCGCCGTCCTCCGGCTCGGCGCGGCCCGGCTCGCGGCCGATCCCGAGGCGGCGGAGCCGGTCCGCTTCACCGGTCGTAACGACGAGTTCGCGCAGGTCGTACGGTCCCTCAACACCCTGCACGGCAAATTCCGGGACCAAGGCGTACGGGAGGTCCCGGAGGTTGCTGAGGTCCCGGAGGTCGCTGAGGTCCCCGAGGTACGGGAAGTGGAGGCGCCGCGCCACGCCGACCACCGCCCCTTCGCCAACCTCTCGCTCCGCAACCTCGGCCTGGTCGAGCGGCAGCTCGGCGTCATCGAGAAGCTGGAGCAGCGCGAGGCGGATCCCGAGCGGCTCACCACGCTCTTCAAGCTCGATCACCTGGCCACCGTCATGCGCCGCCACAGCGAGAACCTGCTCGTCCTCGCGGGCGCCGAGCGCAGGCACGGCCAGGTGACGCCGGTGCCCCTCGTGGACGTACTGAGGGCCGCCGTCAGTGAGATCGAGCGGTACGAGCAGGTCGTCATCCAGTCCCTGCCGCCGCACGCCCACGTCGCCGGGTTCGCCGCGGACGACCTCAGCCACCTGATCGCCGAACTCCTGGAGAACGCCACAGCCTTCTCCACGCCGGACGCCCCGATCGAGCTGTCGGCCGTGCTGCTGGAGAGCGGTGAGGTGAACCTCTCCGTACAGGACACCGGCACAGCGCCGGCCCCCGCACGCCTGGCCGAGCTCAACGCGCGACTGGCCGACCCCGAGACGTACGAGACGCAGCCGGTCGGCGACCCGGACGACGGCGAGGAGGGGCTCGGGCTGCGGGTGGCCGCGCTGCTGGCCGCGCGCCACGGCGTACGGGTTCAGCTGCGCGAGCGGGCGCAGGGCGCCGGGCTCGCGGCGGTCGTCGTGCTGCCGGAGGCGCTGCTGCCAACCGGAGCGGCTGAGGGCACCGGCTCCGGCAGTGTCGACGCCGAAGCCCTGCGGCGCCGCCTCGGTGGCTTCCAGCAGGGAGCGCAGGACGGCCGCCGCGATGCGGAGGTGGAGATAGCCGAACAGGACGCGGAGAAGCACGCGGAGAAGCACGCGGAGAAGCACGCGGAAGCGAAAGAAACGGGGGACACAGTCGAGGAGGCACGCAGTTGACAGCGTCCGGCACATTCGATCTGAGTAACGAAGCCCGCAATCTGCACTGGTTGTTGAGCACTCTCGTGGAGGAGGTGCCAGGCGCGCGCTCCGTCGCGGTCGTCTCGTCCGACGGACTGCTGCTGCTCTCCTCCGACCCGGTAACCGACGCCAACGCCAACATCAACGTCACTGCCACCGGCCGCCGGCCCAGCCCCAGGGGTGCCGGCGCGGACCTCGCCACCGTCGTCGCCGGCATCGGCAGCCTCACCCTCGGCGCGGCCCGCCTGATGGACGGCGGCGCAGTCAAGCAGACGATGGTCGCGATGGCGGAGGGCAATGTCTTCGTCATGTCGATCAGCGACGGCTCGCTGCTCGGAGTGCACACCACCCCCGACTGCGACATGAGCGTCGTCGCCTACCACATGGGCCTCTTCGTCGGCCGCGCCGGACACGTACTGACCCCCGAACTCCGCAGCGAACTGCGCGCCTCGATGGAGGGCGCCCAGTGACGCTCGCGCCCGCCCACGGTCTGCCGGTGCGCGGCGCGGGGCGACGCCCCGCCCGGGTTCGCCCGTACTCACTCACCGGCGGCCGTACGAGTTTCAGCCACACCCTGATGGTCGAAACGTTCGTGGCCGCGTTCGACGCACCGGCCGAGCGCCGGGAATCGCCGCTGCCCGAACTGCGGGCCATTGTCGAACTGTGCCGCCGTATGCGTACGGTCGCCGAGGTCTCGGCGCTGCTGAGGCTGCCGCTCGGTGTCGTGCGGGTGCTGCTCAGCGACCTGGCCGACCAGGGAAGGATCCGCGTGTACGGGACCGAGCACGGCACCGGCCGACCCGATCACGCCCTGCTGGAAAGGGTACTGAGCGGACTCCGCCACATCTGAGGCGCGGTCAGCTCTCTGCCTCTTCGTCGGACCGGCCATAGGTGTCGGCCGGTAGCTCCGGCGGGGTGTACGAGCTCAGGGCCGGGCCCCCCGGGTCCGGCCGGACCGCCCCCAGCAGCGGGTTCGCCGCGATCGGGGAGACCTTGACGCGGGTGCCGGGGCGCGGGGCCTGGACCACCATGCCGTCGCCCAGGTACATCGCCACATGCGTGGCCTCGGGGAAGTAGACCACCAGGTCGCCGGGGCGCAGCTCGCGCAGCGGCACCTTCGGGAGCTGTTCCCACTGCGCCTGGCTGGTCCGCGGGATGGCACGGCCCGCCCGCGCCCAGGCCTGGGATGTCAGCCCCGAGCAGTCGTACGACCGAGGGCCCTCCGCGCCCCACAGATACGGCTTGCCGAGCTGCTCGACGGCGTACCCCAGCGCCCGGCCGCCCTCCTCGGAGGGATTGCGCTCCCCGTCGAGCACGCCCGTGGCCAGCAGCTTCTCCTGGGCCTTCGTGGTGTCGGACCGCTCCAGCGCGGCCAGTTCGGCGAGCTCGCCGGCGGAGAGCGCGGCGAGCGTCTCCTCGACCTCCTTCAGGCGCGCGGCGGCGTTGTCGCGCGCGTGCCGCTGCCGTGCCGCCAGGGTCTGCTCGCGGTCCAGGGCTCTGCGGGACTCGGCCGCCAGTGCGTTCGCCCGCCGCGCGCCCGTCTCCAGCCGGGCCATCGTCGCCAGCCGGCCGGTGGCCGCGCGTGCGATGAGGTGGTTCTGCTCCAGGGCCTGGCGCGGGTTCTTGGCGAGGAGCAGCTGGAGGTAGGCGGAGAGTTCGGAGCCGCCCTGGTACTGCTCGCGCGCGAGCCGTCCCGCGTCCTCCCGGCTCAGGGCGAACGCCTTGCGGGCCCTGGCCACGGCACGGGAGAGCCTGACGGTCTCCGCCTGCTGCTTCTTGAGCGCTTCTTCGGTCGCGTTGTACGCCTCGCCCGCCTCTTCGGCCTGCCGGTACCGCTTCTGAAGGCCGGTCAGCAGCGCGGAGACGGACGCCGGGGACCCTGTGGCGGGCTGGATGCGGGGCTCGGGTTCGGCGGCGGCCGGGGCCGTCGCGAGCACCGTGGCGGCGGCCAGCGCCACCGCCGTACAGACCGTATGCCTGGCTGAATACCTGGCTGACACCTCGTCACCTCCGCTGCCGGGGCGGACCGTCCGCCCGTGCGGCGATCATGCGGGCGCGCCAGTCGGACGGCCCGTCCGGTGGTCGGTTCAGCGCAATCAGGTCACTCGTTCGTAGCGGCGTCAGCCCACGGGCAGCGCGTAGAAGGTGCGGTTCCGCCGTACGACGAGGTTCCGGCCGCCGCCCGCGAGGGGCTCGTACCGGGGCGTGGCGGTTCCGCTGTCCTCCGCGCCCGCGTCCTGGAACTTCCACAGCCGTTTGCCGTCGCGCGCGGCGAACGCGGTGAGCTGCACGCTGTCGTACGCGAGGACCATGGCACCGCTCGCGGTGACGGCCGTCCCCGGAATCTCCCTGGTCACGGGTGACTCGGTGGAGCGTCGCCACAACTGCCGACCGGGCGCGACATCGAGGGCGCACACCTCTTGGTGGCGGTTGGCGATATACAGCATGTGGCCGCGGACCGCCCCGCCCCCGAAGGGGAAGAGGCCGCTCTCGCCGGGAGCCGCCTTGGCCGGGGCGAGCTTCCACAGGAACGCGCCGTTACGACTGCTGTACGTGTGCAACTCGCCGAGCTCGGAGGCGAACAGCTTCCCCGACGCGTCGCCGATGATGTCGGCGGCGGGGTGGATGGCGGGGAGCCGGAACGTCTGGAGCCGCTTGCCCGTCTTCCGGTCGAGGACGAGCAGGGTGGACGCGCCCTTGGCGGCGACGAGCTGCGCGGGGGTGAGCGAGCGGGTGTCCTGCCGAACGACGATGTCGGTGGGGCGGACGGCGATCAGGTCGTACTGCGGGACGTACAGGCCGGTCCCGGCGGTGACGGGGGATCGCCAGAGCCACTTGCGCGCGGCGAGGTCGTACGCGAGGAGGTACGACAGCAGCGCGGCGCCCTTCTTGACCTGGCCGGTGAACCAGAGGGTGGTTCCCTCCCCGCCGACCCTGCCGGTGAGGGTCAGGGTCTCGCCGGGGACCGCGAGGGCGGTCTTGGCGACGCGGTGTCTGACCTGCCCGTTCCGCGCGGTGATCCAGAGGAACGCGTCGGCGGAGTCCACGAAGCAGAGCGCGTCGTCGACGGGCACGGCCGGGGCGAGCGAGGCGACCTCAGCCCGCTGCCAGAGGGGCCGCCCGGTGCGCAGGTCGACCCCGGCGGACTGCTCCTTGCCGGTCAGTACGAGGACGCGGTCCTGCCAGAGGGTGGCGTTGAGGGGCCCGGCGGCCGTGGCGGGGTGGTCGTACCGCCACACCGGCGCGGGCGGCTGCCCGGCGACGGGGGAGCGGGTGGGCGCGGTGAGCGCGGGGATCGTGCGCTCGGGATCGGTATCGGGGCCGGGGTCGCGAAGGGCGTACACCGCGCCCCCGCCGACGAGAACCCCGGCAACCCCGCCGACGACCCCGGCGAGCAAGGCACGCCGACTGGCTTGCGGGCCGGCGTCGGGGGCGTTGCGGGGCACGGCCGGCACGACGAGATGCACGGCCCCGCGCTCACCCTCCCGGGCCCCGGCCCCAGCCCCGGGCCCGATACCGGGTGCGTACGGGGGGCCGCCGATTCCACCGGCCTCCGGACCTGCGCCGTGCGCATATTGCCCGGCCGCGCCGTCTGCGGGCTGTCCGCCTGCGGCGGCCTCCGGAGCTGCGCTGGGCGCATACTGCGGAGCTTGCGCGTTCCCGGCGCGGGCCGCGCCGTCTGCGGCGAGCGACGGTCCACTGCCGGCTGCGTACTGCGGTCCCACCGCGCCTACGGATTCCGCGCTGCGCGCATGCCGCGCGGTCTGCACGTTGACGGTCGCGGTGTCGGCTGTGGCAGCTTCGGGTGCCTCGCCGCCTGTGCCCTTGCCGGGCCCTTCGCCTCCAGCCTGCGCGTCCGTGGACGCGGGTTGTCCGGTCGGCCAGGTCCCGGTTCCGGCGTCGCTTGCGGTGCGCTGCGGGCCCACCGTGCCGACAGGCTCACCGTTGCCGACCAGTTGCGGGGTACTTCGGCCGGCGCCTGTGCCGGGCCCGTTGCCCGCGACCTGCGCGTCCGTGGAGGCGGGTTGTCCGGCCGCCCCGGCTCCGGGTTCCGCGCCGCTCGCCTGCCGCCCACCCTGCGCATCCGGCTCACCGCGGGCACCCGCACCCGCACCAAGGCCGCCGCCCGCGGCCAGGGACCGGACCCCCGCCGCCTGGGTCTCCACCGCCGTCACCAGGCTCGGTGGGAGCCAGCCCTCGCGGGCCAGTGCCGCCGCGCCCTCCAGGGCCAGAGACGCCGCTACCGTGCCCGCCGAAGGGCGGTCCTCCGGAAGCTTCGACAGGCAGTCGGCCACCAAGGGGCGCAGTTCGCCCGGTACCCCGGTCAGGTCCGGCTCTCCGTGCGTGATGTCGTCCGCGTCCGCCAGCGGGGTCGTCCCCGTCGACGCGTACGCCAGCAACAGGCCCAGCACGAAAATGTCCGACGCCGGGCCGGGCTTCGCGCCCGTGGCCTGTTCCGGGGTCAGATAGTCCAGCTTGACCGTCAGTTGCCCGTCCTCCCGCGCCTCCGCGACCGCCGCCGCGCCCAGCGCCCCGAACGCCGTCACCCGCGGCCCGTCCGCCGCCAGCAGCACCGTGTCGGGCGCCAGCCCGTGCAGCACCGCGCCGGTGGCGTGCACCCGGGACAGCGTCTCCGCGAGTGCCGCGCCCAGAATCCGTACGGACCGTTCCGGCAGCGGACCCGCGAGGGCGATCGCCTCGCGCAGCGTCAGCGCGGGGACGTACGCGCTGGCCGTCCACGGCCGTTCCTCATCACCCGGGCCGGACTCGATCGGCATCACCCACCCGCCGGCCAGCCGCTGCGTCCTCCGCGTCTCCGACTCGAAGCGGCGCCGGAACGCCGGCAGCGCCGCCAGCTCCGGCCTCACGACCGAGACCACCGAGACCACCGAGGCCGAGGAGACCGCCGAGATCACATCCGACTGCGCCAGGTAGCGGACACTTACCGCCGACTCGCCGAAGCGCGCCAGCGCGATGAACGGTCCGATCCGGCGCGGGTCGTCCTGCTGTAGCGGCTCCATCGCGACCATCTCCCCTGGCGACACGGTCCCGCGATCTTATTGCCCGCCGTTCGGCTTCGACCAGGGCCATTTGAGCTTCCGGCGCTCCGCGCCCCCGGGCACGTACTCGTACCGCCAGCCACGCGGCAGCCCCAGCCGCTTGGTGAAACCGGCGGGAACGCGCCGGTACGCGTACACCGTCGGCGGCGTTCCCGGCGCCGCGTCCGGGGGAGGCGGCACGGGGATCTTGTACCACTTGGGCGGGTGACCGGTCGGCCCGACCAGCACCGGCAGCACTCGCCCGTCCATCGGTCCGCCCTCGAAGGGTGTGTTCTCGCTTCTCACAGCGGCCAGTGTCACCCAGAGACACCCCCATCCCCGCATCGCACGCGCGGCAGATGGCCGTGGCGGACGCCAACGTCATTGGCCCGTTGGAGTGCTGTCCGGTCACCGTCCGGTCCGCACCGTTGACGCCCCCTTTGGGCGTGGCGTATCACTTTCGGCTAGTGCCGTAACTCCCGTTTCCTTCGAAGGTGTTACCCTCTGTGACGACGCGACGTGCGTTTCTCGCCGGCTCGACCGCAGCACTCTCCGGCTCTGTACTGTCATTAAGAGCCCCGAGTTCCGCGTCCGCCGAGGAGGCGCTGATGCGCGATCCCGTATCCCTGGGTGTACCACTCGCCGACGTACTGCTGCTGGGCGGCGTCGTCGCGCCGGGCCCGGGAGGCAAGCCCGCCCTGTGGAACGTGTCCACCGGTAAACCCGCCTACCTCAACGCCATCGACCCGGCCACCGGAGACCAGCTCGTCAGCGCCCCCCTCACGGGAGCTGACGGAGGGTGGGCCGTCACCGCCACAGCTGACGGGGTGTACGCCGGCACCTACGGCTCCACCCCCCACCTCTACCGCTGGCAGCCCGGCGCCGGGAACACCGCCGAGAACCTCGGTCTGCCGATCGCCAAGGAGACCTTCATCTGGTCGCTGACCCGCGACGCGGACGGCATGGTCTATGGCGGCACCTTCCCCGGCGGGAAGGTGTTCCGCTTCGACCCGGCCACCAAGGCGTACACCGACTTCGGGCAGATGGTGGCGGGTCAGACGTACGTACGGAGCATCGCCTGGGCCGGCGGCAAGGTCTACACCGGTTCGTACGCCTCCGCGCACATCGCCGAACTCGACCCGCAGAGCGGGTCCGTCACCGAACTCCCCAAGCCCCCAGGGCTGAGCAGCATAGAGGGCGAGGCCGTCTACGACCTCGACGCGCGCGACGGACGGCTGTACGCGCGCATCGGATCCGATCGGCCCAGCCCGCTCTTCGTCTACGATCTCGCCGAGGGCGCCTGGATCGACGAGATCCCCGACGCGCACGGCCTGCACATCTCCCCGACCGACGCCGACGGCTGCATCTACTTCGTCCAGCTGGGCCGGTTGCGCCGCTACGACCCGGCCACCAAGAAGCTCGCCGACACCGGCCTCGCCCTCACCGGCAAGGTGCGCAACACCCGGTCCCTCGGCTTCGTGGAGCTTGGTCTGACGGACTATCCGGGGCTCAGCGTCGTCGGCACGCTCTCGCGCGGCGAGATGTTCCGGTACAACCCGACCACCGGCTCTCACGCGATTCTGGAGAGCACGGTCCGCAAGGAGCCCGTGGAGATTCTCTCGCTGGCCGCCGGCGGGAGCGGAACCGTCTACGCGGGCGGCTTCCTCAACGGCGGCCTCGGCTCCGTCCGTACGGACACCGGCGCCTCGACGTTCCACCGCTTCGCGCAGATCGAGTCGCTCCTGCGGGCATCGGACGGCACGGTCTGGATCGGCGTCTATCCCGAGGCGCGGCTCTACCGCTACCGGCCCGACGAGACCTGGAACAGCCCCGATTACTCGCCGGGACCGCCCGGCACCGACGCCAACCCCGAGCTGATCCTCAACCTCGGGTCGCAGCATCAGGCGCGCAGCAGGTGCCTCGCCGAGGTGGACGGGCAGATCGCCGTGGGCACCGTACCGGCCGGGGACCGGCTCGGCGGCGGGCTGGCCATCTACGACCCGGACACCTCCACCTCGGAGTTCACCCGCAACGTCGTGCAGGACCAGAGCATCTTCTGTCTGGCCGCGCACGGCGACGTGGTCTACGGCGGCGCCTCCGTGACCGGCGGTCTTTCCACCACCCCGCCGACGCGGCGGGTGGGCGCGCTCTTCGCCTGGGACGTGACCCGTGGCGAGAAGCTGTGGGAGATCGAGCCGGTCTCCACCGAACACACGGTCAGCTCGCTGGTCATGGGGCCCGACCTGAAGCTGTGGGGGCTCGCGGGACACACGCTCTTCGCGGTCGACCGCGTCACGCAGGAGGTCCTCCACGTCTTCGAGCTGGGCACCAGGAGCGTCGGCGGCACCATCGTGTCCATGCGCTCGAAGCTGTACGTCAGTGTGGACGTCGGGCTCATCTACCGCGTCGATCCGTTCGATCTGGACCGCGATCCGGTGCTGATCGTGGCCTATCCGCACCGTCGGCTGACGGGACATCAGGACGGGCGGCTGTATTTCAGCCGTGTCGCCGAACTCTTCGTGGTCGATCCCGGTACGTGAGCAACGCGGCTGTCTCCGGATACGTGGTCCGCGTACGTCATCCGTACCCCGGCGCGAACGGACCGTTCAGCTGTTCAGCTGATTAGCGGATCAATCACCCCGGAAGCATTGACACGCCAAATCTCGCGCGGCTAGTTTCGGTCCAGGCCGAAACTAGCCGGGCTCTGGCCCTCTCTAGGCCTTCCGGAGGCCCCTATGAAGTCAGGCTTCACGCGCGCCGCGGCACCCCTCGCGCTGTTCACGCTCACCGCCCTCCTCACGGGTTGCGGCGGCGACAGCGCTGCGGACTCCAAGAAGGTCACCGTCTGGATGTACCCGGTTATCGGCGACCCCAAGGCCAACTCCGCGTACTGGACGCAGATCGAGAAGGACTTCAAGAAGGCGGAGCCCGATGTACGGCTGACCATCGAGCAGCAGCCCTGGGAGAACCGCGACGAGAAACTCGCCACCGCGCTCAGCGGCGGCAAGGGCCCCGATGTCGTCCTCCTCGGACCCGACCAGATCCCGCAGTACCTCTCCAACGGAGCCATCCGGCCGGTCGACGGCGCGCTCAAGGGCGTAGAGGACAAGTTCCTGCCGACCGCCCTCGACGCCATGAAACAGGACGGCAAACTCTACGCCGCGCCGATCTACCACACCGTCACCACCACGATGTACAACAAGAAATTGCTGGACCAGGCGGGCATCACCACGCCCCCCACCAGCTGGGACGAGATCAAGGCAGCCACCCCCGTGTTGAAGTCGAAGGGCATCGCCGTCCTCGACTACTCCGCGAGCAACGAGGCGACCCAGAACCTCAACTTCTATTTGCTGCTCTGGCAGGCGGGCGGCAAGGTCTTCGCCGACGACGGCAAGAAGGTCGCCTTCAACGGGCCGAAGGGCGTCGAGACCCTCACCTTCGTGAGGGATCTGTACAGGGCGGGCGCGATCCCCAAATCCGCGCTGACCAACACCAACCTCATCGCCGACCACGCACTCGGCAAGCAGCAGGTGGCGATGGGCTTCTCCAACACCCCCGCCGACGCCGCCGTCGCGGCCGAGGCGTGGGGCGAGGAGAACGTCATCATCGGCGCGCCGCTCTCCGGCGGCGCCGAGCAGGTCAGCTTCGGCATCCCCGGCGGCCTCGGCATCAACGCCAAGTCCAAGAATGTCCCGGGGGCGGAGAAGTTCCTCGCGTTCATGACGCAGCCCGAGCAGCTCCAGTCCATGGGCAGGGCGAGCGGGTTCCTCTCCCCGCGTACAGACGTCACGGTGGCCGGCGACGGACCGTTCGCCAAGGAGTTCCAGGCGGCTCTGGCCCATGCGTACCCCGGTGAGCCCAACCCCGCCGCCCGCCAGGTGATGTCCCTGATCGCCCCGGAGATCCAGGCCGCGCTCACCGGCAAGAAGAACCCCAAGGAGGCCCTCGACTCGGCGGCCGAGCAGGCGGACGACCTGCTGGCGCGGCAGCGTTGAGCAAGACCGCCGTCGTCGTCAAGGACGAGGATCCGTTCAAGGGGAGGACGGCGTCCAAGGAGTCGTCCAGGACGACGGCGTTCAACAGGACGGTACGACGGCGTGAAGCGCGCGTCGGGCTCCTCTTCGTGGCCCCGATGCTGCTGCTGTTCATCGTGTTCCGGTTCGGCCCGACACTCGGCGCGGCGTTCATCTCGCTCACCGACTACCAGCTGAACGGTGAATGGCAGTTCATCGGCGCCGAGAACTACAGCCGGCTGCTGGACGACAACCTGTTCTGGACCAGCCTGGGCGTCACCGCCCTCTACACCGCGTTCTTCGTCCCGCTGACCGTCCTGCTCTCGCTGTCCACCGCCCTGCTGCTGCACCGCACCGTCTGGATGCGCGGCTTCTTCCGGGGCGTGTTCTTCCTGCCGTACGTCACAAGCATCGTGCTCGCCGCCGTCATCTGGAAGTGGATCTACGAACTCCAGGACGGCCTGATCAACGCGACGCTCGGCGCGCTCTCCCTCGGGGAGATCGACTTCCTCGGCGACGACTCCCTCGTCCTGCCGTCGATCGCGGTCACCTCCGCCTGGAAGGGCTTCGGCTACTCGATGCTGATCCTCCTCGCCGGGCTCCAGTCCATCCCGCGCCATGTCATCGAGGCGGCCACCATCGACGGCGCGGGCAGCTGGCAGCGGCTGAGGTGGGTCACGCTCCCGCTGCTCCGCCCCGTGCTGTTCTTCGTCCTCGTCATCGAAGCCATCCAGTCCTTCCAGGTCTTCGACGCGATGTATGTGATGACGGAGGGCGGCCCGGTGCGCTCCAGCTATTCGCTCGTCTACATGCTCTACGACACCGGCTTCAAGTTCTTCGACTTCGGTTACGCCAGCGCGATCGGCCTGGTCCTCTTCCTGGTGGTGCTCATCTTCTCCCTCATCCAGCGCCGGCTCATCGGAAGGGACGCGGACTGATGGCGCGGCTGCGACTGCCGGTCCTGCTGATCCTGGTGGCGCTGGTGACCGTCACCCCCTTCGTGGTGATGGTGCTCGTCGCCTTCGCCCCGCCCGGCGGCCAGACGCTGCCGGGGGCGTTCGACCTCACCCGCGCCACCTGGCGCAACTTCTCCGACGTCCTCGGCAGCGCGGACATCATGCGCTGGGCACTGAACTCGCTGATCTACTCGGTCGTATCGGTCGTGCTGATCCTGCTGTTCTCGTCGATGGCGGGGTACGCCTTTGCGAAGAAACGGTTCCCCGGCCGCGAGGTGCTGTTCTGGTCATTCCTGGCGACGTTGATGGTGCCGTTCCAGGCCACGCTGATCCCGTACTACATCCTCGTCTCGGAGCTGGGCGGGGTCGACACGTACTGGGGAATGATCGTGCCGACCCTGGCCAACTCCCAGGCCGTCTTCCTCATGCGGCAGTTCATCCACCAGCTGCCGGACGAGCTCTTCGAGGCCGCGAAGATCGACGGCGCGTCGGAGTGGCGCATCTACACCACCGTCGTCCTGCCGCTGATCCGGCCGGTACTGGCGACCCTCGGGGTGTTCGTCTTCCTGTGGCACTGGAACGACTTCCTGTGGCCGCTGGTCATTGGCCAGTCGGCCGACATGCGTACGCTCACCGTCGGCCTCGCCACGCTGGAGGGCGAGAATGTCGCGGTCAACCAGATCATGGCGGGGGCCACCATCACGGTGGTGCCCTGTCTGCTCGTTTTCGGGCTGCTCCAGCGCTATCTGACGGACTCCATCGCCACGACTGGTCTCAAGACATGACGGTTATTGACATCAACAGGATCCTCGGCCCGCTGCCGTACGACGAGGTGGCGAGCCGGGATCCGGTCGGGCTCGTACGGGAGCTCGACCGGCTGCGGATCGACGCCGCCTGCGTCGTACACACGCACGCGCTCTACGGCGACCCGAGCGACGGCAACGAGTCGCTCACGCAGACCGAGGGCAGTCGCAGTCGGCTTCGCCCGGTGCCGGTGCTGATCCCCGGGCCGCTCGGCACACCCGAGTGGCTGGGCGGCGCACGGCTCGTACGGCTGTGCCCCGTCGAACACGGCTGGTCGCTCACCGGCGAGCACGCGCTCATCCTGACCTCCCGGCTGGCGCGGTCCCGCACCGCCGTACTGCTCGGCTTCGAGTCGGTGACGGCCGAGGATGTACACGCGCTGGCGGGCGCGCGGCCGGAGCTGCGGATCGTCCTCACCGGCACCGGCTACCGCCGGATGCGGGAGCTCGCCGAGCTGATGGAGCGACACGAGCGGCTGTCCGTGGACACCTCGACGCTCGCCGGACACCTGCAGGTGGAGTGGCTGGCCCGGCGGTACGGAGCCCACCGCGTCCTCTTCGGCACCGGCGCGCCGGTCACGGACGACGCGGGGCCGCGGTATCAGCTGGACACCCTGGACCTGCCGGAGTCGGGCCGGTCCCTGATCGCGGGCGGCAACGCGCTGCGGCTGCTGGGAGAATCTCCATGACCGTGCCGAAGATCATCGACGCACACGGCCACCTGGGCCGCTGGTCGGCCTTCGCGATCACCGACGGCTCGGCGCGCAGCCTCATCGGCGTCATGGACCGGTGCGGCGTCGCCACCTCCTGCGTCTCGCACCTGCTGGCCGTGGGCCCCGACGCCCGCGCCGGGAACGCCCTCCTCCTCAAGGAGCTGGAGCTCCACCCCGGCCGCCTCCTCGGCTACGCCGTCTTCGACCCGCACGACCCCGAGGCCCCGGCGCGGCTGCCGGATCTGCTGGATGTGCCCGGCGTCATCGGGGTCAAGCTCCATCCGGAGTTCCATCAGCTGCCGCTCGACGACCCGGCGTACGCCCCGGCCTTCGACATCGCGGCGGCCCGCGGCCGTATCGTGCTCTCGCACTGCGAGCAGGCCCACGCGAACCCCGCCGCCCCGTCCGCCCCCTTCCGCTTCGCGGCGGTGGCCCCCCGCTACCCCGAACTGCCCATCCTGATGGGCCACTCGGGCCTGTGGCCCCGCGGCTTCCCGCACGCCGCCGACGCCGCGGCCCGCTGCCCCAACCTGGTCCTCGAAACCTGCGGCTCCAAGATGACGGCCCGCCACCTCGTCCGGATGGTCGCCGAGGTCGGGGCCGAACGCATCGCCTTCGGCTCCGACGCCGTCTTCCTCGATCTGCGCGTGTGCCTGGGGCGCGTACTGCTCGCCGACATCTCCGAGGCCGACCGGGCGCAGATCCTGCACGGCACGATGCACCGGCTGCTCCAGAGCGCGCGGTGACACCGCCCGTACGGACCGAGGGCTGGCCGCGCTGGCCCCCGCCGGCCACGGCGGAGCAGCGCGAGCGGCTGTTGCGCGTACTGGACAGCGGGCGGTGGGGCGCGACGGCGGGCACCGAGACGGACTCTTTCGCGGCGGCTTTCGCGCGGAGTGTCGGCGTCGCGCACGGCGTCTGCACCGCGAACGGGACGGTGGCGCTCTTCCTCGCGCTGCGCGCGCTGGGTGTCGCGCCCGGCGACGAAGTGATCGTGCCCGCCTATACGTTCGTGGCGAGCGCCACCGCGGTCGTGCTGGCCGGGGCCACCCCCGTACTCGCCGATGTGACCGACACCCTGCACATCGACCCGGACGCGGTGGAACGGCTGGCTGGGGAACGTACGAAGGCGGTCATGCCGGTGCATGTGGCGGGCGCGCCCGCCGACACGGAAGCGCTGCGGGATGTCGCCGCGCGCCGCGGCCTCGCCGTCGTCGAGGACGCCGCCCAGGCGCACGGAGCGCACCGGCACGGGCGTCCGGCGGGCACCCTCGGGGACGCCGCCTGCTTCAGCTTCCAGTCGAGCAAGGCGATGACGGCGGGGGAGGGCGGCATCGTGGTGACCGACGACCGGCGCGTGTACGAGTCGCTGTGGTCGCTGCACAATGTCGGACGGCGGATCCAGGGCGGCTGGTACGAGCACCCGGGGCTCGGCTGGAACCTGCGGATGACGGAGTTCCAGGCGGCTCTGCTCCACCCCCAGCTGGCGCTGCTGGACGGCCAGTTGGCGCACCGTGCGGCGCGGGCGGCGGCGCTGGGTCGGGCGCTGGACCAGGTCGAGGGGCTCGATCCGGTCCCGGCCCCGGCGGGCACCACCCGGCACACCTGGCACCTCGCGATGCTGCGTTACGACGCGCCGGCGTTCGGGGGGCACCCCAAGCGGGCGTTTCTGGACGCGATGACGGCGGAGGGGATTCCGCTGGACACCGGTTACCGCTCGCTCTCGCGCGAGGAGTCACTTGCTCCGTACGTTGCGAGGGGCCGTTTTCGGTGCCCGGTCGCCGAGGCGGCCGAGGAGACGGTGGTGTGGGTGCGGCAGGCGATGCTGATGGCCGACGACGAGGCGATGGCGGACATCGGCCGAGCGGCGCGTGTCGTCCAACGGTCGTTCAGCCGTGAGCCCTTCCGCGATTGAGCCCCGGCAGCACCTCGGTCCCGAAGGCCTCGATCGCGCGCAGCGTGTCCGCCTGCCCCATCCCCGGCGGCTGGATCCGCAGCACGACCCCGTCGGCGCCCATCTCCCCGTACTGTCCGAGCCGCTGCACGCACTGATCCACCGAGCCGATCACCGAGCGCGCCTCGATGTCGTCCCACTGCTGCGCGTAGCGCGCGGCATCGGCGGAGGTGCGCTTCCACCCGCCGTACGCGTCGTACAGCCCGCGCAGCGGATCCTCCAGCGCGGCGCGGGCCTGCTGCGAGGTCGGCGCGGCGAAGCCCTCGCGGCAGACGATGACCTCCGCGCCGAGAGACGTCGCGCCGCGCGGATACGAGCGGTACTCGGCGATCTTCTCGGGCAGCTCGGAGTCGAGCTCGTTGAAGGAGGTCGTCCAGCCGTCGCACATCCGGGCCGTACGCTCCAGGGCCGCGGAGACGCGCCCGCCGTTCCAGATCCGGGGCCGCGGGCTCTGCACCGGCCGGGGCGAGAGGAAGGCCCGCTCCACGGAGGTCCAGCGGCCGTGGTGGGTGACCTCGTCCTCGGTCCACAGGCGGGTCACGAGCTCCAGACACTCCTCGAACCGCGGCACGCGCTCGCGCGGCTCGGTGCCGTACAGCGTGAACTCCTCGGGCCGGTAGCCGAGTACGAACCCGGCGGTGAGCCGCCCGCCCGAGAGTACGTCGATGTGCGCGAGAGTCTCGGCGAGCCACACGGGCTGGTAGACGGGCGCGATCAGCCCGGCCGTGGCGAGCCCGATCCGCTCGGTGTGCGCGGCGAGATACGCCAGCGAGGTGATGGCCTCGTGGTAGCCGGGCCGGTGCAGATGGCGTTCGCCGAGGACTACCCAGTCGAACCCGGCCGCCTCGGCCAGCCGCACCTGCTCCACGGCGTCGGCGAGGCGGGGCCGGTCGGCCTTGTCGGCGTAGAGGTTGACGTAGAGGCCGAGACGCATGGGGGACTGGGACATCCTCGCGGGCCTTTCTCGTGGGCCTTTCTGGCTGGCCGTTCCTTTACGGTCCGGGCCGTAAAGGCTAGCGTGTCGTCAACGACCGCAACAGACGGGAGAGATCGCCCATGTCTGCGACGGAGAACCTGGTGCGGGGGTTGCGCGGGACTGTGGTGCCCGCGGTGTGCACCCCCATGGACCTCCGGGGAGTCGTGGACCCGGGTGTGCTGCGCGCGTACGCGGAGCGGATCGCTGCCGAGCGGATCGGCGGTGTGGCGGTATGGGCGCATACGGGCCGGGGCCTGTACCTCTCCGAGACCGACCGCCGACAGGTGCTGGGCATCTGGCGGGAGGCGGTCGACGGGCCGGTCGTGGCAGGCGTGGGGGTACCACGACCGGCCCGCCCGTCCTTGGCCGATGCCGAGGACGCGACCGTCGCCATGGCCGTACAGGCGGCCGACGGGGGCGCGGACGCGGTCATGGTCTATCCGCTGGCGCAGCTCACCGAACTGCCGGAGCCGGACAGCCAGGACGGGGCCGTACGACTGCACGAGCGGGTGGCGGCGGAGAGCGGGCTGCCCGTGCTCGGCTTCTTCCTGCACGGCGAGGCGGGCGGCTATCCGTACCCACCGGAGCTGATCCGCAGGCTGCTGGCCCTGCCGTCGGCCGCCGGGGTCAAGCTGGCCACGCTGGACAGGGCGATGGCCTGCCAGGACGCGATCCGGGCGGCGGAGGAGAGCGGGAAGCTGGTCATCACGGGGGAGGACCGGATGTTCGGGCCTTCTCTGATGTGGGGCGCTGACTCGGCCCTGGTGGGCATCGCGGCGGCGCGGGTAACCCTGACGACGGCGGTGCTGGACGCGTGGACGGCGGGTGATCACACAGCCTTCGTACGGGCGTCGGGACGCCTGGACAGGTTCGCCGAGTCGACGTTCCTGGCGCCGATGGAGGGCTATGTGCAGCGGATGCTGTGGGCGGCGGTCTGGGAGGGCCTGATCCCGGAGAGCGCGGCACACGACCCGTACGGGCCGGGGCCGGTGGAGGGGGAGCGGGCGGCGGTGGTGTCGCGCCTGGAGGCACTCGCGAAGGAGCCGGACGTCTTCTGAGACCACTCGGATGGCCTGTTACAGGTGCACGGATGGCGGGTGGCCATGAGGCTGGTGCCGGATACCCAATGTCTCGGGATGTCTCATGAAGGAAGTTGCTGCCATGCGACGCGCCCTCACCATCGTCAGCGTTCTTGCCTACGCGGGCCTGGCCGCTCTGACCGCCCCCGCTCCGGCCCACGCCGCCACCGGCACCCTGACGGTCTCCAACGAACTCGGGCCGGCCGACGAATGGCAGGACCCGGCTCCGGGGTGCTATGAGCCCGGGACCGGGACGCCCCCGTTCACGGTGCACAACCAGACGGACAGCACAGTCGAGCTCTACGTCGGCGCTGGGTGCGGGGCATCCGGCGGGGGTCCGCTGATGACGGTGCCTCCCGAAACGATGGCGTCGATCAGTCCCTTCACCATCAGTCTCCGCGTCCTGACCTGACCTGTCCTGTCCTGCTACAGGCCGAGCAGCCCCAGGACCTTGTTGACCGCCTCGGCGACCGGCTGGCCGAGCGCTCCGACCGTCGCGGCGATGGTGGCCACGGCGATCAGGGCGCGGTGCCGCTCCTGTGGAGCGCTCGCGTCGGAGGCGATCACAGGCAGGGAGTCGTCGATGACCTGCGCGCTCGTGGGCGCGACCTGATCGCGCAGCTCCTGGAGCAGCCCCGCCAGCTCCCCGATCGCCTCGCGCAGAGCGGGGGACTGGTGTTTGACGATGCCGGTGTTGCCTGTTCCGCCGTAGATATTGACGTTGTCGCCGTGGATGTTGTTGCCGTAGTGGTGCGAGTTGCCGTTGCTCACTTTTTCACCCCCGTGTTGAACAGACCGCCGTACATGTTCACGTTGTCACCGAAGTGGTAGTTCTTCGGGTTGACCAGCACGCGCTCCACGCGCACCTGGAACTCGGCCGCCGGATTCTCGATGGCGTTGACGAGGTACTGGACCAGCCGGCGCAACTGGTCCGGATTGGGCAGCGTCACCAGCGCGGTGGAGCCGCTGGACGTCTCGATGGCCAGCACGTGCTGGGACGGCGCGTTGCATTCCTTCACGAGCTGTATGACCAGGACGATCACCACCGCGATGCCGATGCCCCACAGTGTGCCGGCGGAGTCGTTTTCCCCCTCCCAGTCGGACGCCGAGTCCTTGTTGACCGTCTGGAGCACGACGAACGCGACCAAGGTGGCGCCGAGCCACTTCAGGAAGCTCATGAAGGCTTCCATGCGCTTGGGCCTGAGTACGAGGGTGTGGACCCGGGTGATGTTGTGCAGTGGGTAGGCCGCGTCTCCCACCCACAGCAGCCGTCTGCTGACCTTGAGTTCGACGCTGGTCTCGCTGGGAGGAGGCGGTGGCTCCGGCAGTGAGGTTCCTACGGTCCCGAAGTTCTGCATTAGCCCCCCGTACGTACTCGACTCTGCGGCCGTACGGGAACCATTAAGTACGCGTGCCTCTAACTGGGCACGAGACAAAAAGCGGCCAATATCGTCGTCTGGCGAGGGGCTTGAGTCTCCCCCAAGGGGAGACGTAAAGGTGGGGGCATGGACGGCGACACGCTCTACCCGATCGGCGAGCTCGCTCGGCGGACCGGTCTCACGGTCAAGACCATCCGGTTCTACTCCGATCGCGGAATCGTGGCGCCGACGCATCGCAGCCCGGCCGGCTACCGGCTGTACGACCTCGATGCCGTCGCACGCCTGGATCTTGTGCGGACCCTGCGCGAGCTGGGACTGGACCTTCCCACGATCCGCAAGGTCGTGGACCGGGAGCTCTCGCTTCCCGACGTCGCCGGGGCGCACGCCGACGCGCTGGCAATGCAGATCCGCGTCCTGCGCCTGCGGCGCGCGGTACTGACGGCGGTGGCCGAGCGCGGCTCCACCCTTGAGGAGACGGAACTCATGCACCAGCTGGCCCAGCTCTCCGAGGACGAACGACGGCGTCTGATCGGCGATTTCCTCGACGCCGTCTTCGGCGATCCGGACGCTACCCCCGCATTCGCGGGCATCATGCGCTCGATGACCCCGAGCTGCCCGAAAACCCTGAGACGGAACAGGTCCAGGCGTGGGTGGAGTTGGCGGAACTGTCCCTGGACCCGGATTTCCGCGAGGGTGTGCGGCGGATGGCCGAGGACCTTGCGGCCGAGCAGGCTCAGAGCGCCGCTATGGGCCTGCTCCGCGACTTTGCCGCAGCCGTCCGTGACCGGGCCGGCCCGGCTCTGAGGGCGGGCATCGACCCGGCCTCGCCCCAAGCCGATCCAATCGTCGCGGCGCTCACGGCGCACTACGCGTACCTCCTTGGCCGCCCCGACGATGTTGAGCTTTGTCGCAGGCTGTTGACTCGGCTGGAGAGCGTGAATGACCCCCGTAGGGATCGGTACTTTCAGCTGCTCGCGGTGATCAACGGCTGGCCTGCTCCGGAGAGGCTGGCGCCGCTGTTCGACTGGTCCGTGCAGGCTCTGCGCGTGCGGGCACAGCGATGACGGGGCGCTCGGGGGGTAGCAGGGGCCGGACGCGGTTGGCGTCGGGTGAGCGTGCCGCCGCTTACGATCGGTTGGTGAATGCACCGGTACTACTTCAGGTGGCCGCGACGCCGTCCTTTCCCGCGCTTGTTCTTCGCCCCTGGTGCATGGAGGACGTTGCCGCATTGGTCGAGGTGTGCGGGGATCCCGCGTTGCGCCACTGGGCGAGTACTCCCATAGACAACGATGCTGACGGGCGCGATGGGTGCAGGTCCAGCAGCGGGACTGGGCAGAGGGAAACCGGTTCGGCTTCGCAGTCCTTGAGACACAACACGATTCACGCCGCGAACAGTTGGTGGGCAATGTGATCCTCAAGGAAGTCGGCTCCGGTAGACCGGCGGCCGAGGTGGGCTACTGGACCGCGGCGCACGCTCGCGGGCGGGGAGTGGCCTCTCGTGCTCTGGAGTCGCTCACTGGTTGGGCTTTCGACACCTTCGCAGCCGATGGGTTGCAGCGTCTTGAACTCCTGCACCAGGTGGACAATCAGGCATCGTGCCGGGTTGCGCAGAAGAGCCGGTACGACTTCGACAGAGTCCTGCCCGCAGCGCCGCCCGCCTTCCCCCGCGATGGCCACCTGCACATACGGCCCACGGGTGCCTGAGATCAACTCGTCTTCCGCGGACCGGCTCAGACTGCTCACGTCGCAAGGGCCTTGGAGCGTTCAAGTGGCCCAGTTGGGTAAAGGCGGTTGATGTGCCGACGGACGCAACAACTCACGCGGAAGCTCCTTGTGGGTGGAGGGCGGTCAGGCGGGTGTGTTGGTCGTCGCGGAAGGTTTGGATTTCGTGGCAGAGCTGGCTCATGACGAATTGGCCGAGGGGTGCGCACAGGTCCATTCGTTGGATGCAGACGCCGACCATGAAGGGGCCGTTCTGGGCTCGGTAGAGGCGGATGCCGTAGTAGCCCTCCTGGCAGTCGTGGTCGTTGTTGAAGCGGCAGGTGGCGCAGGTGTCGGGCAGGCGGGTGGGGCGGATGGTCTTGGTGTAGAGGTGGTGGCCGTCGGGGAGGCGGTAGCGGGTGCGGGTGCCGGAGGCTCCGGCGGTGAGGATGTGCCGGACGGGCTGGGCGTCGAGGTGGTTGAGGAGGTCCCGGACGGCGGTCAGGGATGCGTCGCCGTCCGCCAGGGAGGTCAGGATGCGTACGCTCACGTCCTGGCCGTAGGTCTCGATGAGCCGCAGTACCCGGGGGATGTGGGTGTGGTCGGGGACGACGATGTTGGCGGAGACCTTCACGCCGTGGGACAGGGCGGACTCGACGGTGGCGTGCAGGGCGGTGAGTTTGCGTTCGGCGAGAGCGGTGGATGCGTAGCGCGGTGCCTGGATGGCGGCCAGTTCCTGGGGTGTGGTGCCGAAGACGGACAGGTTGATGCGGTCGAGTCCTGCGGCGGCGCAGTCGGGGAGGACGGCGGCTCCGTTCTCGCCGTTGGAGGTGATGCCGACGGTCAGGCCGAGGCGGTGGGCGATGGCGACCAGTTCGGGGAGTTTGGGGTGGAGGGTGGGTTCGCCGCCGGTGAAGTGGACTTCTGCGGTGTCGATGCTGCCGCGCATGGCGGCCAGGGCGAGGGCGTAGTCGGTGTCGGGTTCGATGCGGGCGGGCAGGAAGGCGGCCCCGTTGGTGCGCAGGTAGATCGACACCCGTCCGGTGCGGCCGGGGGTTCCGGTGAATTCCCCGGCCGTGCGGCCGTGGTTGTCGGCGGTGACGGGGGTGCCCTCGTTGTGGCAGAAGGTGCAGGCCATGCCGCATGCGTCGATGATCTTCACGCGGAGTGTGCGGTCGGGCCGGACTTCCACCGGCAGGTCGGGTGAGCCGTGCATGGGGCCGCCTTCCGTTGGGGCCGGTCGTCAGGGGGAGGGGAAGCGCAGGTCGGGGATGGTGGTCAGGTCGATGCCGTAGCGGGCGTACACGGCGGTGGTGTTCTGGCTCGTCAGCGCCTCGCGGTCCAGGCCGAGGCGCTTGGCTGCCGCCCAGACCTGTTCGGCGTCGTCGCCCTCGATCTCCAGGTACGGCGGGATCAGTGGCCAGGAGTCGATCTCCAGCTGGACTTCGTCCAGCAGCCAGGAGGAGCGTCGGTTCTCCTGATAGGCCTTCGCGGTGAAGCCGAGCGTGCCGAGGAGGGCGTTGGCGGTGTCGAAGTCGCCCACGGTCGTTTCGGTCTCGTGGGTGCCGTCCACGGCGTCGGAGGTGATCTCCTTGACGCACAGGGTCACTTCGCTGCCGGTGTCGCGCAGCCGGATCCAGCGGCTGGGATCGCCGGGGGTGATGTCGTAGACGTACCGGCGCAGCACGCGGTCCGTTACGTGGGTTCCTCCGGCAGCCGCGATGCGCTGTGCCATCTCGGCGGGATCGATGTCCAGGGCTTTCGTTTCGTACTCGGTCTGTGTCGTCATTCCTCTGCCTTCTAGCAGTCGAGTGCGTGCAGCCCGCGCAGTACGCGTCTCATCAGGTCGATGTCGGGGAGCTGGCTCTGGCGGGTGGGTTGGTAGGGCATGAGGCCGGTCACCGGTCCGGTGGTTGTGGCGGTCGCTCCCCGCAGGGGCGGGCGAGCCAGGAGTGTTCGGCTTCGGGGAGCAGTTGTACCGGACGCGGGCGGCTGCGCGGGCGGCGTCCTCGTACCGCCAGAGCGGTGAGGAACGCTGCCGCGCAGACAGCGGTGGCCAGAGCGTGTCGGGCCTTCATGAGACGGGTCCGTTGAGCAGCAGGCGCGCCCATACCGTTTTGCCGACCGGTGTCCGCAGGCGGTGCCCGACGTTTTCGGCGAGCGCGGCGACCAGCAGCAGTCCCCGGCCGTGCTCGGCGTCCTCGTCCGGCGTGGCGGGGCAGGGCGGGATGTCGCTGACGTCGGAGACCTCCACCAGGCACTCCTTGCCGGTGACGCTGAGATGGACCTCGAAGTTCTGGCGGGGTACGCAGGCGTAGCGCACCGCGTTCGTCGCGAGTTCGCTGCACACCAGCACGGCGGTGTCCACGTCGTCCTCGCCGCATCCCCACCGGGCCAGCCTTCGGCGTACCTGTCTGCGGACCAGCCACACGCACTTCTCGTGCGGCGTGAACTCCATCCGCCAGTCCATGTCGGATTCGCTCATGGGCCGATGTCCTTTGGCTCGCCCAGGGCTCGGTAGCACAGGCGGGGTCCGGTGAAGGCGGTACGGGCGTGGAGCCAGCGGGTGTTGTCCAGGACGTAACCCTGGCTGGCGGCCAGTGTCAGGACCTGCTGGTGACGGGTGATCGCCGCGCGCAGTACAGGCAGGTACGGCTGGGCGAGCGGCGAGAACCGGGCCAGGCTGTCCCAGCGCAGCCGGATTTCGGGGCGTCCGTCCGGGCGTGGGGTGAAGACTGCGCCGAGGTGTCCGTCGCCGCCGCCGAAGAAGGCGCTGCGCGGTTCGCTGAGCGCGGTCAGCGCGTCGGGGTGGTGCTCGGCGAGATCGGCGTATACGGCGTGGCTGTCGGCGAGTAGGCACTGTCCGCCGGTGGTCGCGGGCCGGGCGCAGACCAGCATCATGAGCCGGGGAGGGGCGGCGAGGCTGGAGCGCTCGGTGTGCGGCAGCACTTCGCCGTTGCTCAGGCCCGCGAAGCCTTCGCGTCCGGTGTGCTGGCCGGTGTCCCGGATGACGGTGAGGCCGTCGGGATCACTGTCACGGTGAGCCGTGATGTGCATGACGTGGGCAGCGGCGTCGAGTACGTCCTGCCTGGTGGGCAGCTGGTCCAGAAGGGCCAACCCGGTGTTCCGCAATGTGTCGGCGACGGCCGATACCGCATCCATGGTCAGCGGCCCCGGCACGGGAGACGCGTTTATGCCGTTCTTCGCCTTGATTACGACGCGCGTCATCCCGGAGTTCCTTCCGTCGTGGTGTGCCAGAGAGGTGATCTCACTGTCGGGAGTCACGCACCGCCTCGTAAAGTGACAGATTGTCAACCCACTTGGGCGACCGATCAGGGCTGTCAGGCACCGGGTGCGTGTTACGTTCCGAACGTCTCGGCTCTGCCATCGCACCGATCCGTGAAGGACGCCATGACGTACACGCCACACACTTTTCCCGTCTCCGTGAAGGGCGTTGCCGTGGGCGGTGACGGCCGCGTGCTGTTGCTGCGCAACGAACGAGACGAGTGGGAACTGCCCGGCGGGCGGCTGGAGCTCGGTGAGTCCCCCGAGGAGTGCGTGGTGCGCGAAGTCGAGGAGGAATCCGGCTGGGAGGTTGCCGCCGGGCCGCTGCTGGACGCGTGGGTGTACCAGCCGATCCCCGACCGGCACGTCCTGATCGTCACCTACGGCTGCACGGTCCTGACTCCGGACGTGCCGCCCGTCATCAGCCACGAGCACAAGGAAATCGGGCTGTTCACGGTGGCCGAGGTCCCCGCCTTGCGAATGCCCGACGGATACAAGGCCTCGGTTGCCGCCTGGTACAAGCAGCAAACGGGGCGGTAGACCCCGGTGGACGACGACGGCCGTCTGCCGGCTCCGCGCGTACTGCTGCCGCACACCCTGTGGCACTGGGCGACCCCACAGGCTGAAGCCATTCTCGCCACCCGCGACCTGGGGCCCATCCTGCGGTTCTACCGGCAGATCCACGGCCTCTCGCAGACCGCCCTCGGACATCTTCTCGGCTACGACAAGACGTACGTCTCGATGGTCGAGAACGGACGCCGCACCATCGACGACGTACCGTCGCGCCGCCGCATCGCCGCTGCTCTGTGCCTCCCGCCCCACGTGCTGGGGGTCACGGACCCGGCCGATGCCGACCACTTCGCCATGGTGCAGTTCGGGGACTCCACCGTCCGGCTCGCGGAGATCGTCCGCCAGAGCGGGCACGCCACCGAGGCGGTTGCCGAGTTGTGGCCGCTGGTGGCCCGACTGGAAGCCCAGATTGCCGACGGTCACACCGAACGTGAAGTCCTCACACTGCTGGCCCGCGCCCGCGTCGGACTGGGCGTCGCTCTGGGCCACGTCCTGCCCGAAGAGCGCCTGGCCACCGCCGCCCGCTGGACCGGCCAGGGTCTGGCCATTGCCCGGTACCTGGACGATCCGGGCATGTGCTCGTACGCCTTGCGGATGCACGGGAACGAGCTGCGCAAGGCCGGACTGGTCGGAGCCGCCGTCGACCGGCTCCACCAAGCCGTCGCCGTCGCACCTGATGACGACGGGCGCGCCTCCGCCCTGACCCTGCTGGCGCGTGCCGCCGGAGAACTGGGCGACGGGACCCTCTTCGACACGACCGTACGAGGCAACCGGACGTTGCTCGAACGGGTCGCGCACACCTCGCTGGTGAACCCCTTCGCATTGCACGAGATCCGGATGCGCGGCCTGGTCGCCACCGGGCGAGCGGACCAGGCCGTACACCTCGCCGGTGAACAGTCCCCCGCCACCTCGGCCATCACGCCGCAGTGGCAGGTGATCGAGCACGTCACCGCGGGCCGGGTCCTGCTGCTGCGCGGGGATCGTACCGGCGCTGCTGACCGGCTGACGGCGGCGATCAGCGCGGCGAGCGCCCACCGGCTGCCGCACCAGCTTCAGCGGGTCATCCGCATCACCGGCCGTGCCCTGCCCGCGCTCTGTGCACGGGCGAGCCAGACGCTGGACCGGCTGCGGCGGGAGATGGCCGCGTAACCGGCTGGTTGGGACCTGAGCGACCGGTTGCGTCGGTTTCGCATTCATCGGGCCTCCAAGTGCTTGCGTGCTGCGCGAGTTGTTGTGCTCTGCTGTCCCGCACGGTGGCCTGCCGCCTTCCGGGCATGACGGAGAGCGGTGCGCTGCCGGGACTGCGCAGTGCGTAATTGGTGTGCTACAGACCGTAGGGCGCAACTTGCATCCGTCGCAACCTGCATCCCAAAATTTCCTACGGAAGAGGCGCGTGCCAGGATGGAGCGTCAGATCCCATGAGGCGATGAGGAACGGGCCGCATGCCGCAACGCAGCAACCCGACGGCACGCCAAGTCAGACTTGGCGCCGAACTGCGCAAGATGCGCGAGCGTGCCGGCCTGACAGCGCGCGAGGCCGCCGCCGCGCTCGGCTCGAACCACATGATGCTCAGCCACCAGGAAGCCGGACGCGCAGGAATCAGCGAGCAACGGGTCTGTCGGCTCGCGGAGATCTACGCCTGTGAGGACGAACTCCTCGTCAACGCCCTGTCGGCCATGGCGAAGGAGCGCGGCAAACGCTGGTGGCAGGCGTACCGAGGCCGCATCGCGTCCAGCTTCCTGGACGTCGCCGAGCTCGAACACCACGCCACGTACATCCGCACGTACCAGGTCGCACACATCCCCGGCCTCTTCCAGACCGAGGAGTACATGCGTGCCGTCTTCGCCCTCTCAGCGCCCCAACTCACCGACGCGGAGCGAGAACTCCAGATTGAGCACCGGCTACAGCGCCAGCAACTCATCGAGCCCGAGGCACGTGTCCCCCAGGAAGCGATCATTCACGAGGCCGCGCTCCGCATGCGCTTCGGCGGACGCAAGGCCGCCCGCGCGCAGCTGGACCGCGTCCTGGAACTGGCACACCGCGACAACATCTCCGTACGGGTCGTGACGTACGACGCCGAAGGGTTCGCAGGGCTCGGCAGCCCCGTCATGTACGCGGGCGGAGCCGTACCCCAACTCGACACCGTCGAGCTCGATGCCCTGCACGGCGTCCTGTTCCTGGACGCAGAAGCACAACTCACCTGGTACAGCATCCTCTTCGACCGCATGGCGGACGTTGCACTTACCGTCGAAGCGTCACACGATTTCATCCACCGCCTGGCGCAGCAGACCTAGACATGGGAGGCCCCAGCATGCCCGCACCGCTCAACTGGCAGAAGTCATCGTTCTCCGGGGGAGGCGAAGGAAACGCCTGCCTCGAACTCACTGCCTCTGCTCAAGGCACACACCTCCGCGAGAGTGACGATCCCAACGTCGTACTCACGACAACACCCGACGGACTCCAAGCCCTTATACACAGTGTGAAAGCTGAGACAGTCGAGCCCTAGTTTCATTTTTCTGAGTCCCGTGTCGGAGTTCGGGCTGCTGCACGCGGTTGAGCGGGAGCCCGCCGATATCTGGGCTGGCCCAGCCTTCTCCGCCAGGATTACCGCTCCGGGCATAGTGGTAATCCTGGTGCGCTGATTACCGGAACGAGGGAAATGGTTCAGATTATTTCTTCACTGCCAGAAATTGGTGGATGATGCATTTCTCTTCTGGATTGCAGCATCAGCCTTGGACTCCGCAATGTCGATATCGGCCGTGAGCTCCGCGCTTACTTCCGCCCAGCTAAATGAGGGCTCCAGGTCAGACGTAGCGAAAGTTTCCCACTGGGCATCCAGATAAGCGTGAAACTGTTTCGCCCTATGAACTCGGTCCTTGATGCTGTGAACATCTTTGATGTTTCTGCGTACGCTCGGATCAATGATCGGTGTATCTACGATCATTGCATCTATATAGCTGAAGGAGTGTGCGAGCTTGCGGTATAGGTAATTTCCGACGCTTGTAGGGCGGTAAGATCCTTCATCTGTTGACTCGGTGTACGCCAACAAATTCTTCTTCGACGCCCTGTCGAGCTGCGCCCCGATTTGTTCTTGAGAGAAGCCAAGGCTTTGGCCGAAGGAGTAGAGGCCTGCTGCCGATACAAGCCCGTTACCGCCAGCGCTCTCAGCCACTCTCTGTGCGTGAGCCAGAATATTAGGCAATAGAAAATGTTCCCGGCCATCATTTGTGGTGATGTCAAAAATATTGCAGACCGCGCTTGCTTCAGGGCTAAAGTAATCGTAATCCCCAAAGACGATCGCTCGAACAAATTCATGCATGGGGACGACGTAAACGCGGCCTGAGTCTGCGACATCGAGAACTCTTTGAGTCGAAACATACCCACTGCCAATGAAGGTAAAGAGAAACATGAGGGCGTTCCGAGTGTTCCCTCCACTCATGTTATCCATGAGAGATTTGAGTTCGTCATCGTATTTAAACGCCTTGATTAGAGCGTCCAAATAAGCCACAAGATCATTATCGTCGATCGAGAGATTCTCCGGAAAAATGCCTTCCGTGCCCGACTCTATGACTTTCGCCCGGGCGTATTCCAGGCGCTTGGTGACGACTTGGTCTGTACGCGCTGGTTCAATCGTGAAAACTCGAGTTTGGTAGGCGGCAAGTGCTCCGTGTGAGCGCGACTGGAAGAAGGTACTTGGCCTGATGGCTACGAAGACTGTTCCTGGCCACGAATCGGCAATGGAATGAGCTGATTCGAAGATACGTTCTTGAAAATCTGGGGGCCGCTGATCGATGTTGTCCAGCACGACCAGAGGTGATTTGGCTGAGGTGGCACGGATGTGCTCCAGTGACCGACGTAGGTGCTCGAACTCTTTGGAAAGATGACCCGCCAGCATCAACCGCTCCTGCTTTCTGTATTCATCAGGATCGGACTCATCGCCGAATATCGTTCGCTTGAATTTATTGATTTCCTTATTGTAAACAGCCTTTACGAAACTTCTGTCATGGATATCGATTCCGTAGTCCGCCTCTAGCTGCTCCGACATTCTCTCCGTAATATACATGGGAAGGTCGTTCACGAAGACGGGTTCTCGCACGAAGTCCACGTAGAGGATCAGAGAATTCTTAATTACATCTTTTGCGTCCACTCGAATAAAGTGGCGTAGGAACATGCTTTTGCCAACCCCAACATCGCCCAAAAGGATAATTGGACGTCGACTCAGCCCAGTAGTAACCATGTCGGCCGTTAGTTTTGGATTTATTCCCCTTTTTGTCGACGCCTTTTCGACCCCACCTGCAACGGCAGCGGATATAGACGTGTACCGCGCCCTCAGGACTTCCTTGCTTAGCATCGAATACTGGGAGAGTGCGCCACTTGCACAGTAGCAATCCCTGACGAATTCGTCGGAGATCTGCTTCTCATGCTCCAAGTCCTGGATGAAGAGTTGGCCCAGCATCTTTAGATCAGTTTCCAGCTCGGTCCGCTTTCGAAATCCCGGGTATCGCGGAATGGAGTTGGCTAGTTTTTCGGGTGCCAGCGGCTGGTTCTTCCTGCCAATCAGGTATCTTTGCAGGTTTTTCGTACTGATTGCTGATTTGGAAAGATATCCCCAAAGCATGCGGAAGTTGTCATACATCTCTTGAAAGGAGCTGAAAACCAGGGCTTCACCCTCTAGGGGTGGCACTCCATCTTGTCGTGAGGCAAAGAAAGCGGCCAATTGGTGACCATTTGAAATGATGCCGATGGGTACACCGCGTTCTTGGCAATAGCCGAGAACCTGGCGAATAGCATCAGCCGTATTTTTATTGTCCATTAGTGTGGGAACGGAAATGGCATGCCTTCCCGCGATGCCCGCCGGGAGGCTAAACGAGATCCCCTCTCGCTTTGCTTCTAGAATGAACTGTCCTGCTGGCTTGCCAACGATGTAGTCCACATAGGAGCCGTTATGATGATCTTCCGTCGTTGCGTCTTGCGTGTTCCAGTCTAGGCAGTTGAACAGCAACGCATCGATTAACTGCATACGCGTTGTGTCCTCGTTGGCTCCGCTGCCAACCGTGGGCGATGAAGAGAGCTTCTTGAGTTCATTTTTAGCGCTGGCGTACGGATCCATTTCGCCCCCAGTTGAAGAGTGATCATTGGATCGATCGATCGCTCCTGCTTGCAACCAGCATCCTGGAAATCGGGTTTGGTTGCTACTGGTATGCCAATGTTCGCGCACATCAGGCAACCGCCCGAGGGTACTTCGTGAGTGGCCGACGGCTTTGGCCGGTGGTCTGCCTGGTCTTGCACGGTGCGGGTCCCGGACTGGGGACTGTGGGTAAGGTCGAGGAGTCCGAGCCTGAGGGTTTTCCGTTTCAGGTGCTCGCTGCTGTGGCGCGGCTGGCGGAGCCGGGGACCGAGCGGGGCGGATGATACCCAAGCTCGGTGCTGCTGCCCCATGTTTGCTCAGTGACGCGCTTCCGAGCTGTCCGGCACGAGCCGATTCGTGAACCCTGAGCGGCACAGCATGGGCCTGCGCCGTGACTTTTGCCCGAGCTGACCGTGACCAGGCCGGCTCGGCCCTGAAAGCGGGCATCGACCCGGCCTCGCCCGAGGCCGATCCGATCGTCACGGCGCACTACGCGTACCTCCTCGGGTGCTCCGGCGACGTTGAGCTTCGCCGTCGGCTGTCGACTCGGCTGGAGAGGGTGAACGACCCCCGCAGGGATTCGGGCCGGGAACGGAACGGACGGGCGTCAGTTGTTCCCCTCTCATGTCACGGGGCGAGCACCTCCGTGTTCTGGCAGGCGACCAGCTGCCATCGCCCGTCCTCCTTGGCCATGACGTAGAGCGGGGTGCCCGGGTTTCCGAGCGGCTGACCGTCGAGTGTCCAGTACTGCGCGTGAGCCTTGACTGCGGCGACGTCGGGGCGGATGAACAGGACGTGCACCACCTCGTACGTGGCCGTTGAGTCTTTCATCGCACCGGGGAGCACCTGATGGGTGAAGGCCGAGATCTCATCACGACCGGTGAGCCGCTTGCCGTGGCCCGTCGTCCAGATCGCGTCGGCCCGGAACAAGCCGACGAACTCCTCGGGGAGCTCGTTCTGCTGGGAGTGCTCAAGATTGGCGATCACCTGCTTGATCGCTTCAATCTCGGCTTCCCTTGTCTGCTGGTCCATGACTGCCATATCCATGCCGAGGAGCATGGAACCCCAACCGCGCTTGAGGTCAAGCCCCCGCCACGCGAACGGTGAGCGGGTGTGTGTCACCGAGCGCGCTGCGGCAGTCCTCAATCAGCGCCGCCAGTAAGGGGAGCGCCGGCACTTGCCCGGCGGACAGGCTGACCATGCGGGCATGGTCGTAGCGTGTCGCCAGGGTGCGCGGGTGGTGAGTTCCGTGGAATTCCTGCTGCTCGGCGATCACGTGCGCCAGCTGGAGAACAGCCTCACCCGGGTCACCCGCTTCCCCGATGAATCGCGCGAGTTGGTGCCGGGTGCTGAAGGTCCGCGAGTGCCGTCCGAGGATACGTTCTTGGTCGGTGAGTACGGCTTCGAGCTGTCGGACAGCCTCGGCGGGGTCACCCGCTTGTCCGGTCAGGACGGCGATCTCGTAGCGAGTGGTGAGGACACTGGGATGGGATGGGCCTATCACCCGTTCCTGGTCGGCACGCGTCCCTTCCAGTTCTTCCAGTGCTTCTGTCACGTGGCCCGCGAGTCCCAAGGTGCGGCCGAGTTCCTGACGGGTGAGGAGGACCTCTATATGTTCGTGGCCCAAGGCCCGCTCTTGATCAGGCAGGAGCGCGCGATACCGCTGCACGGATCCTGCGAAATCCCCTGACTCCCTGCACGAGCGTGCCAGGACCCTGCGCGTTCCCAGTGTCTGCTCATGGCCGGCGCCCAGGACCCGCTGTCGGTCCAGGACAAGTTGTTCCAGGACGCCGGACGCCCGGACGAGGTCTCCGGCTTCGAGGAGATAGCGGGCGATGTCGTTGCGCGCGACAAGAGTCGCGGGGTGATCGTCACCGAGACGGGAGCGGCGCTGCTCGATTGCGGACCACAGCACCTGGACCGCTGTCGCGGGGCGCCCTGCGTTGCCGAGGGCGATGGCGTGCGCGTACTCGGCTTCGGGCACCCCGCTACGGCGCGCGAAATCGAATGCCTCGACGGCGATGGTCGAGCGCATCAGGTACACCGCCGCCCACCCGATGCTGAACGCCTCGTCGGGTGAGGCCGTCGCCAGGAGGACTCGCCAGCTGGTTTCGGGTACGGGAGGGAGCCACGCCAGGTCGATCAGATAGTCGAAGGCCAGGTAACCGCCGTCCGCCGGCAACAGGAGACTGCTCGCCCCGTGCACGGCCGACGTGGCCCAGTCGAAGGCCGCGTCCGAGGGTTCCGGGCGAAGCAGCGGGCCGCCCCGTGGGACCAGGTACTCCTCGTGCAGCCGCAGCAGGACCTCCTCGCTGACCGGGCGGTGCAATCCCATACGCCGGCAGTCCACAGCCGCCGCGACCAGGGCGGCGCCGCGTGGGTGTTCACCTGCCTGCCAGGCGTGTTTCCAGTCCTTCACCAGCTCGGGACCCGCGGCCAGCAGCTCGGCCACCCCGAACCGGCTCGCGCCTTCGGCTGCCGCCCTGATGCGCCGGTCATCGACGGACGACCGCGCCAGCCGGACTTCACGCGGAGTCCACAGACGATCCAGCTCAACCGGATCATGCGCCATGAGAAGGACCTCGCGCCCCGACTGCCAGGTCGCCGCTTCTGTCACGTCGCGCTGCCGAGCGCTGTAGCGGTCGTATTCCTTGCTGCGCATCGAGGCGATCAGAGTCACGTGCCGGCGGGACCCGGCGAGCATGGTGGTGACCATGTCCGCTGTCAGCCCTCCTACTCGGAGGAACTGGTCGAACTCGTCGCACCACACCACGCAGTTCCGGGTCGCGGCGACCCGCGCCGCCAACGCCCGCAGGTCCTGGGTCGGCCTCGCGTGAAAGAGCACGTGGTCGGGTACGGCCGCCTTCATCGCCTCGAACGCCAGCCGTGACTTGCCGGCCGTCGATTCACCGACGATCAGCACGAAGCCTCCGGAGGCGATGCGACGTCGTACGTCCTCGAACCGGTCTCTGCGGATAAAGTCGGGCAGGCGGTCGGCCCCTGTTTGTGAGTCGCCGCGCACCGCCGCGGGGTGGACGCCGAGAGCGATGGGGTCCGACAATTCACGCACACGGCAGGGTTGAAGACGTAAGTCCTCTGCCTGGCGTGCCAGGCGGCGGCGAAGGGTCAGCGCGCTTTGGGCCTCGGCGGTGAACACTCCGGTCAACGCCGCACCAACTGCCGCGATGACGGCTGTCGCCCATCCCGGCAACCACACTGCTCCCGCCAAGGCCGCCGCAGCCGCTGCGGTAGCCACTCCCATCAGTACGGCCCACGGCCGCAAGGATCCCCACAACGTCAGGCTCCCGACCCCATGCTCACCGTCTTCGCGGTGAGCTGATCCCAGTGTCGTGCGCCTGGGGGCGGGCGCGGGAGGTTTCAGTTGAGTCGCAGTGAATCAGGCGGCCCACGATAGGGTTTCGCTGTGCGTTGATCTTCTGGGCGGCGGCCGAGTGCCGTCGCGGATGGTGTGGGCTACCGTTCCTAGACACTGAGCGGGAGTGAGTCCTGGTGCCAGGACTGCTGCTCGGTGGCGCTGCCCCGAACGGTGTTGGGCAGGCTGGTCTCCCGC
>NZ_JBIUBL010000003.1:0-51355 GCF_044548015.1 Streptomyces sp. NPDC052236
GGGGGGGGCCCCTTGCGCGCCCGGGGTTCGGGGGCGCCCCGCGGCCCCCCCCCTTCGGCCTAAACCCCCCCGGCCGCCCCCCCGGGTGGGGGGGGGGCCGCGGCGCCGGCCGGTTTTTCGGCCGTGTCCCGTCCGTGTCAGCGCGTCTCGGGCCCGGCCAGATGGCGGGCGATGACCATGCGCTGGATCTGATTGGTGCCCTCGACGATCTGGAGCACCTTGGCCTCGCGCATATAGCGCTCGACCGGGAAGTCCTGGGTGTAGCCGTAGCCGCCGAGCACCTGGACCGCGTCGGTGGTGACGCTCATCGCCGCGTCCGTGCAGAACAGCTTGGCCATGGCGGCCTGCCGGGAGAACGGCTGCCCCGCGTCGCGCAGCCTGGCGGCGGCGAGGTAGAGCGCGCGGCCCGCCTCGATCCGGGTCGCCATGTCCGCGAACATGAACCGCATCCCCTGGAAGTCCGCGATGGGGCGGCCGAATTGGCGCCGCCCGGTGGCGTACGCGAGCGCCTCGTCCAGGGCGGCCTGGGCCAGGCCCACGGCGCAGGCGGCGATGCCGAGGCGGCCGGAGTCGAGCGCGGAGAGCGCGATCGCGAAGCCCTGGCCCTCGTCGCCGATGCGGCGGGCGTCGGGGACCCGTACGCCGTCGAAGTGGAGCTGGGCGGTCGGCGAGCCCTTCATGCCCATCTTCTTCTCGGGGGCGGCGGCGCTCAGGCCCGCCGCGTCGCCCGGGACCAGGAAGGCCGTGATGCCCCGGGCGCCCTCTCCCCCGGTGCGGGCCAGGACGGTGTAGAAGTCGGCGATTCCGCCGTGCGTGATCCACGCCTTCGTTCCGGTGATGACCCAGTCGCCCGTGTCCGCGTCCCGTACGGCCTTGGTGCGCAGCGATGCCGCGTCCGAGCCCGAGGAGGGCTCGGAGAGGCAGTACGCGCCGAGCAGGCCGCCGCCGAGCATGGCGGGCAGATGATGGCTCTGCTGCTCCTTGGTGCCGTAGCCGGCGAGCGCGTGGCAGGCCAGGGAGTGGACGCTGACGCCGAGGCCTACGGTGAGCCGGGCGGCGGCGAGTTCTTCGAGGACCTGGAGGTAGACCTCGTACGGCTGGTCTCCGCCGCCGTACTCGGAGTCGTACGGCAGGCCGAGCAGTCCGGACTCGGACAGCAGCGAGAAGATCTCGCGCGGGAAGTGCCCGGACTCCTCCTCCTCTGCCGCCCGGGGAACGATCTCCCGCTGGGCGATGTCGCGTACCAGGGCGATGAGATCCCTGGCTTCCTCAGTGGGCAGGTGGCGTTCCACCGGCTGCGGGGCGCGGTCGGGCATTACGGCGCTCTCCTCCCTGTCGGGCGCTGCGGCGGGCGCGCGAAGGGTGGGCGCACCGCCGGGCTGGCTTGCTGCCAGGCCGATGCTGCTCTTCCGGGTCACGGAAGGAGTTCGACGGCGGCTGTGGCGCGTTGAGTATGCCCGATCAGCGGGGCTCCGTCACCAGAAACCGGACGCGAGCTCGGCCGGGGTGTGGTCAGCGGATGCCGACGGCCGCCAGCGCCCGGCGCTGGGCGGCGGTGGGGCGGGCGGGCCAGTAGAGGTAGCAGATGCCGCCGGTGCCTGAGACCACTTTGCCGCCGGCGTTGTAGCGCTTGGTGCGGAGCCAGATCGTCTCCCACTCGGCGCGCTTGTAGACGCGGCGTACGGCGTCGTTGCTCGGCGACGCGGGGTCGTTGGCGATCACATCGCCGTCGGCGGTGAAGCCGATCACGGTCATCAGATGCCCGGCGGTGCCGTAGCCCGCGCCGGTCAGCTCCTCCTTGCGGAAGGACTGCGAGGTGATGGCCGGAATTCCCGACCGGATCAGGGTCTCCAGCTCGGTGAGCGAGGAGAGCCGGGTGACGACGGCGCTCATGTCCGGGTACGTGGCGGCGTAGGCGGCGTTGAAGGGCCAGTTGCCGCAGCCGTCGTACTGGTGGTCGAAGGTGTGGCGGGCCGCGTGGCAGACCTGCGGGTCGGCGAAGGCGGGGTTCACCCAGGCCAGGTCCGCGGCGGTGGGCCGCCGCCCCCAGTACTCGATGATCATCTGCGAGGAGGTGGGGCTGCACCAGGCCTCGCCGCCGTTGTCGTACTCCGGGTACTGGCCGATGTGGGTGTTCTGCGAGTAGCGCGGCACGGGCAGCTCGCGGGCGAGACCGGGCGCGGAGGCGGGGACGGTGAACCGGTCGGGGACGTCGGAGGCCATCGCGCCGAGCCGCCACACGGTGGGCGTGAGCGCGGTGCCGGGCTTGCGGTGAAGGGTCAGCCGCAGCTGGTACGAGTTGAGCCGCAGCCCGCTCGCGGCGTCGTCCACCGCGAAGGTGTCGGTCCAGATCGTGGCCTTTCCGTCGCTCTGGTCGTCGACGGAGGTACGCAGGATGTCGCCGTCGCCCGCCGCCCAGCGGCCCATCACGAACCAGGGGGTCTCGGCGGCGTCGGAGTAGCTGCCGCGCAGCTCGACCTGGATCCAGGTGCCCGTCGGCGTGTGCGCGTTCCAGGAGGGGACGACCTCGGTGGCGGGTACCGCCGAGTGGTGCACGGGCGAGGTCCAGGTGGCGTACTCCCAGCTCGCGGTGGTGCCGGTGTGCGGGTCGGTGTAGTCGGTGCTGCCCACGGGGGCGGCGATGACCAGTCCGGTGCGCCGTCCGGCGATGGCGCGAGTGCCGTCCGCGGCGCCGCAGCGCCAGTCGGTGTACGAGGTCCAGAAGCGGTTGTCGACCGTCGGGGCGCGGCGGGTGACGACGGCGCGGCCGGTCGTCGCGCTCGCCGGGGCGACCGCGGAGGACAGCGCCCCCGCGCCTGCCGCCGTCGCGATCGCGGCGGTCAGGACAGTTCGGCGTGAAGTATTTCTGGCCATGGAACCCCCAGAGTGAGGTACGCGACAGTGGGCGCCAACTATCCCGGGTAGGGGATGAGTTCTGCCAGCACTTCGGAGGGCGTCGCCGCACCAATATTGGTCTGGTCCAGTGGAGTGACCTGGGGCGGGACCTAGGCTGAGGGGATGGACGACCTCGGCCGGCACGCGTCGGCGCTCCGCGCGATCGCGCCTTCCTGCGGGCCGGTGCGGCTGATCGCGATCGACGGCCACGCGGGCTCGGGGAAGAGCACCTTCGCCGCCCGACTGGCGGCGGCGCTCGGCGACGGCGTACCGGTGCTGCATCTCGACGATCTGGCGACCCACCAGGAGTTCTTCGCGTGGACGGACCGGATGCTGACCCAGGTGATCGCCCCGCTCTCGCGCGGAGAGACGGCGCACTACGCCGCGTACGACTGGACCGCGCGCCGTTTCGGCCCTCCGCGCGCCCTGCAACCGGCGCAGGTCGTCCTCCTGGAGGGCGTGGGAGCCGGGCGACGGGGGTTGCGCCCGTTTCTGGCGAGGCTGCTGTGGATGGAGCGCAGCGCCGAAGAGTCCTGGCGGCGGGGCCGGAGCCGGGACGGAACCGCGCTCACCGCCTTCTGGGACGACTGGACGGTGGCGGAGACACGCCATTTCTTGGCCGACCCGTCACGTCCGTTCGCCGATGCGTTGGTACGGGAGTGTCAGGAGGGGTACGAGTGGCTCCAGGCACCTTCTGCGACAGCACGAGCGAACCATTCCATCACGGAAAGTAACACCCTTTCCCCACCATACTGAGCAGTCGGAAATCTGCCGCAAGAGTGGCTCAACTCTTCTTGACCGAGGGGGCGTACAGGTCTTACGTTCTCAATGTGCGGCTTTCCGAAGCTGCCGCAGACGCGAAGCCCCCGGTTGTTCCCCCGTGATCGGGGGCTTCGTTCTGCCCTTTCGCGTCCTCCCCCGGTGCGACCCTCCCGTTCTCGCTCACCCTGGGTCACTGTCGCCGGGTGCTTGTCATGCCCTTAGTCGCACACCCTCTGCGCAGGTACGATGCCTCTCGGTGGGGTCAAAACCCGTCCACGCCAAGGTCGTTCGATTACGCTGCCGACGGGCGCCAGCCCGTCGGGACATCACAGGTGCACGGTTTGTGGGGGGATATGGCGGGCCCTTTGGACCACGGCGGCGCGCAGGGCATACCGGCCCCGGCCGAGCTCGCCTGGCTGCGCGGCGTGGACGCCTACACCATGGGCGCGTATCCGCAGGCGGAGGAGGAGTTCCGGGAGGCCGTCCGGTGTGACCCCGGGATGGCCGACGGCTGGCTCGGCCTGCACGCGCTGCGCGTCGACACCACGACGGCACTGCTGCGCATGTACCGCAGCCGCGAGCGCTTCGGCGAGCAGCGCGCCCGCCATCGCCGCACCCTCAACTCCTGGTACTGGCTGGGCTGGTGGGTCCAGCCGGTGCTGGAGAGCCCGCGCGATCTGCTGCTCGCGCACGCCTCGCACTGGCTCGACGGCCGCCATGTGGCGGAGCTGGACCGGGCACTCGCCGGGCTGCCACCGGTCGACACCGACCCGCAGGTGCGCTTCCTGCACGCCTGCCGGGCCTACCTGGTCAAGGACTGGGAGCAGCTCGTACGCCATACCGAACCCCTGGTCAACGATCCGATGCTCGGCATCGAGGCGGGGCTCTTCGGCGGTATGGCCCGGGTACGGCTGGAGATGTACGGGCAGGCCCAGCCGTTTCTCTCCGCCGCCCTGATGCGCTGCCGCAGCGAGCAGCCGCAGCGCAAGGAGCTGCGGTACTGGCTGGCGCGGGCGCACGAGGGCACCGGCCGCAGTGCCGCCGCCATGCCGCTGTACCGCGCGGTGCACCGCATCGATCCGGCGTTCATGGACACCTCGGCGCGCCTGGCGGCCATAGCGGAGTACGACGGCATTGACGGCTTCGACGGCCTCGGCATGACCATCGATGGACACGACGGATACGACGGCGTCGACTCGTACGGCGATCCGGCCGGTCTCGCGGCCGTGTCCCTGGCCGGTTTCGGGCAGGACGCCGTGGACGGACAGACCGAAGGGGACAGTCCCCTCGCGGCCGAGTCGCGGCTCGGCGGCGATGCGCAGACGCAGCTGCCGGGCGGTGCGGTGGGGCCCGACGGCATACGGCACCAGGCGGTCGTGCCGGTGCAGCCGCCCTCGCCGCCGCCGTTCCCGGCGGGCCCCACCGATGCGGCGCTGCTCGCCGAGGCGCTCGCGGAGCTTGAGCGCATGGTGGGCCTGGAGCCGGTGAAGCGGCAGGTCAAGGCCCTGTCGGCGCAGTTGGAAATGGCGCGGCTGCGGGCGGGCAAGGGGCTGCCGGTGCAGCCGCCGAAACGCCACTTCGTCTTCTCGGGACCCTCCGGTACGGGCAAGACCACCGTCGCCCGCATTCTGGGGCGGGTCTTCTACGCGCTGGGTCTGCTCGGCGGCGACCATCTGGTGGAGGCCCAACGGTCGGATCTGGTGGGCGAGTTCCTGGGCCAGACGGCGGTGAAGGCCAATGAGCTGATCGACTCGGCGATCGGCGGGGTGCTGTTCGTGGACGAGGCGTACAGCCTGTCGAACTCCGGCTACTCCAAGGGCGACGCGTACGGCGACGAAGCCCTTCAGGTGCTCCTCAAGCGCGCCGAGGACAACCGCGACCATCTGGTGGTCATCCTGGCGGGCTACCCCGAGGGCATGGACCGGCTGCTCGCCGCCAACCCCGGGCTGTCCTCCCGCTTCACCACGCGGGTCGACTTCCCCTCGTACCGCCCTCTCGAACTGACCGCGATCGGCGGGGTGCTTGCCGCCGAGAACGGCGATGTGTGGGACGACGAGGCGCGCGAGGAGCTGTGTTCCATCAGCGGGCATGTGGTCGACCAGGGCTGGATCGACGAGCTCGGCAACGGCCGCTTTCTGCGCACGCTGTACGAGAAGAGCTGCGCCTACCGGGATCTGCGGCTGTCCGGGTATCCGGGCACGCCGACCCGCGAGGATCTCGCGACGCTGCGGCTGCCGGACCTGATGCAGGCGTACGGGGAGGTCCTGTCGGGCCGCGGTCCGGTGGACCGCGGCCCGCAGGAGCCGCCGCTGCTGTAGGCCTCGGGCCCGTGTCGGGGCGCTGCCCCCGAACCCCGCGCCTCAATCGCCGGCGGGGCTTGAGTTGCCGGTGGCCCGGCAAATCAAGCCCGTCCGGCGATTGAGGACACCGCCGAAGGCGGTACAGGGTCTGGGGCGGAGCCCTAGCGGATAGGAGGGCGTCCTAGCCGACCAGCGCGGAGTCCGGCGCGCTCTGGGGCACCCGGGGCACCTCCACCCGGTGGGACGGGTCGCGTACCTCGCCGACGAGCAGCTCCAGCACGTCCTCCATCGCGACCAGCCCCAGCACCCGGCCGGACGCATCCGCGACCTGGGCGAGGTGGGTGGCCGCGCGCCGCATCACCGTCAGGGCGTCGTCCAGCGGAAGCTCCCCGCGCATGGTCGCCATGGGCCGCCAGATCTGCTGGGGCACCGCCCGTTCGCGATCCTCCAGATCCAGCACGTCCTTGACGTGGAGGTAGCCCATGAACGGCCCTTCGCCCTCCGCGCAAACAGGGAAACGGGAGTAGCCGGTGGAGACGGTCAGCTCCTCGACCTGGCGAGGGGTGACCGACGGGGGGACCGTCACCAGGGCGGAGCGGGCGATCAGCACATCCGTCACCGGGCGGCTGCCCAGTTCCAGCGCGTCCTCGAGCCGCTCCTGCTCCGCGGGGTCGAGCAGTCCCGCCTGGCCCGAGTCCTCGACCAGGCGGTTGAGCTGTTCGCTGGTGAAGACGGCCTCCACCTCGTCCTTCGGCTCCACGCCGAAGGCCCGCAGCACCAGCCGGGCACAGGCGCCAAGACCGGCCGTGACCGGGCGGCACAGCCGGGCGAAGCCGACCAGGCCGGGGCTGAGCCAGAGCGCGGTCTTCTCGGGGGCGGCCATCGCCAGGTTCTTCGGCACCATTTCGCCGATCACCAGGTGCAGGAAGATGACGACAGCCAGGGCGATGACATAGCCGAGGGGATGGATCAGCCCCTCGGGCACATGGGCGGCGTGGAAGACGGGCTCCAGCAGCCGCGCGACGGTCGGTTCGGCCACCGCGCCGAGGGTCAGCGAGCAGATGGTGATGCCGAACTGCGCGGCGGCCATCATCTGCGGCAGGTTCTCCAGTCCGTGGAGCACCTGCCTGGCCCGCGAGGAGCCTTCGGCGGCCAGCGGTTCGACCTGGCTGCGGCGTACGGAGACGAGGGCGAACTCGGCTCCGACGAAGAACCCGTTCGCGAGCACCAGCAGCAGCGCGAAGAGGAGTTGGAGAACGCTCATCGCACGGCCTCCGTCACGGCCGGCACAGCGGCCGGGATATCGGTCGGGATATCGGTCGGGATATCGGTCGGCACCGCAGTGGAAACATCGGCGGTGCGCACCAGGCGCACCCGCTCCGCCCGGTACCGGTCCACCTGCCGCACCGAGAGCCGCCACCCGGGCAGCTCGGCCCGGTCGCCTGCGGCGGGAATGCGCCCCAGCAGATCGGCGACGAGCCCCGCCACCGTCTCGTACGGACCGTCGGGCACATCGAGGCCTATCCGCCGCAGGGTGAGAACCCGGCAGCTGCCGTCCGCGTCCCACGCGGGGTTGCCGTCCTCCGCCGGCGCGGGGGCGAGTTCGGGATGGGCGTCGGCCTCGGCGTCGTGCTCGTCGCGGACCTCGCCGACGAGTTCCTCGATGATGTCCTCAAGGGTGACGACTCCGGCGGTGCCGCCGTACTCGTCGACCACCACCGCGATGGGCTGCTCCTTGCGCAGCCGCTCCAGCAGCTGCTGCACGGGCAGCGTCTCGGGCACCAGCAGCGGCGCCACGGCGACCCGGTCGACCCGGGTGCGGGAGCGCTCGTCGGCCGGAACCGCGAGCGCGTCCTTCAGATGCGCCATCCCGACGATCTCGTCAATGCGCTCCCGGTAGACGGGGAAGCGCGAAAGACCGGTCGCGCGGGTGAGGTTGAGTACGTCGGCGGCGGTGGCGTCGCTGCGCAGGGTGGAGACCTTCACGCGCGGGGTCATCACATGCTGCGCGGTGAGATGGCCGAGCGAGAGCGTACGTACGAACAGGTCCGCGGTGTCCTGCTCCAACGTGCCCGCCAGGGCCGAGTGGCGGGCCAGTGAGAGCAGTTCGCCGCGGGTACGGGCGGACGCCAGCTCATCGGCCGGTTCGACGCCGAACAGCCGTACGAGACGGTTGGCGACGGCGTTGAGCAGGGTGATCACCGGGCGGAAGACGGTCGAGAAGACGTGCTGCGGGCCGGCGACGAAGCGCGCGACCTGCAAGGGCCGGGAGATCGCCCAGTTCTTGGGTACGAGCTCGCCGATCACCATCTGGACGGCGGAGGCGAACAGCATGCCGGTGATCACCGCAACTCCGGAGACCGCCCCTTCGGGCAGCCCGGTCGCGGTCAGCGGCCCGTCCAGCAGCCCGGCGAGCGCCGGTTCGGCGAGCATGCCCACGATGAGGGAGGTGATGGTGATGCCGAGCTGGGTGCCGGAGAGCTGGAAGGAGAGTTCCCGCAGCGCGGTGACGACACGCCGGGCGCGGCGGTCGCCCTCGGCGGCGGCGCGCTCGGCATCGGGCCGCTCCACCGTGACGAGGCCGAACTCGGCCGCCACGAAGAAGCCGTTGGCGAGGATCAGAAGGAATGCCGCGGCGAGCAGCAGCAGAGAGACGATCATGCCGCCGCCTCCTGGGAGGTGGCGGCGCAGGTACTACCGGATGATCCGTCCATTGCTGGAGGGAGTCACTCCTCGGGTCGCAGGGTGCCCCGCGGGCCGGGGAGTGGCCGCGTTCGTGCGGGACGGGACGCGCTTGGCGTCGCCGCCCACCAGAGTAATCTTTTTCGGCCGGTTTTCCGGTCCCGGGCCCCGCCGGCCTCTCAGTCCTCGTCGGGACCGGTGCCGCGCCTCTCGGCGAGGGCCCGCAGGGCGCGCGCGTCGCTGATCGCGCGTGCCTTGGCGACGCCGGGCTGGATGCCCAGTACGGGCAGGCTGGTGCCGTCGCTGAGGTCGAGGAAGACCCAGGGGTCACCGGGGCGGAGGTTCACCCGAAGGATCTCGGCCCACGCCAGTCGGCGCGTACGGGTGATGTTGACAACGGTGACGCCGTCCTCGTCGGCGACGACCTTGGGCCTGCTCAGCAGCGTCAGCACGGCGAGGAAGACCAGGGCGGTGAAGATGAAGCTGCTGCGCTCCGCCGGGCTCAGTTTCTCCAGCAGCAGCGCGACGACGGTGATCACGGCGAACATCACCGTGCCCACCGTCAGCAGGACGATCCGGGTACGGGTCGGCCTGAAGGTGACCGGGAGCGCGGGGAGACCGGGCGCGGGGGCAGACGGGACAGGCTGGGCAGGCATCGTGTGCGGCGTCCTTCAGAGGCGGCAGGCGTGGATGGCCGTGGTGAGGATCGCCCGCGCCCCGAGCTCGTACAGATCGTCCATGATCCGCTGCGCTTCCTTGGCCGCGACCATGGAGCGTACGGCGACCCAGCCCTCGTGGTGCAGCGGCGAGATGGTCGGGGATTCCAGGCCCGGGGTGAGGGCGACGGCCTGCTCCAGGTGCTCGACCCGGCAGTCGTAGTCCATCATCACGTAGCTGCGGGCGACCAGGACGCCCTGGAGGCGGCGCAGGAACTGCTGCACCTTGGGCTCGTCGGGGTCTGCGCCGGTGCGCCGGACGACGACCGCCTCGGAGGTGAGGATCGGCTCACCGATGACTTCCAGGCCCGCGTTGCGCAGGCTGGTGCCGGTCTCCACGACATCGGCGATGACCTGGGCGACACCGAGCTCGATGGCGGTCTCGACCGCGCCGTCGAGGTGGACGACGGAGGCGTCGATGCCCTGGTCGGCGAGGTGCTTGGCGACGATGCCCTCGTAGGAGGTGGCGATCGTCATGCCGCCGAAGCCCACGACGTCGGCCGCCGTGCCGGGCTTGGTGGCGTAGCGGAAGGTGGAGCGGGCGAAGCCGAGCTGGAGGATCTCCTCGGCGTTCGCGCCGGAGTCCAGCAGCAGATCGCGGCCGGTGATGCCGATGTCGAGCTTGCCGGAGCTGACGTAGATCGCGATGTCGCGGGGCCGCAGATAGAAGAACTCGACCTCGTTCTCGGGATCTACGAGAACGAGCTCCTTGGAGTCCTTGCGCTGCTGGTAGCCGGCCTCATGGAGCATCGCCGACGCAGGTCCGGACAGTGAACCCTTGTTGGGGACGGCGATGCGCAGCATGGGGCGGGGATCCTTTGTTCGTACGTACGGGATGGAGCGGTGGGCTCAGAGGTGGGCGTAGACGTCGTCCGGGGAGATGCCGAGGGTGACCATCATCACCTGGACGTGGTACAGCAGCTGCGAGATCTCCTCGGCGGCGGCTTCCTTGCCCTCGTACTCGGCGGCCATCCACACCTCGGCGGCCTCCTCGACGACCTTCTTGCCGATGGCATGCACTCCCTGGCCGACCAGCTCGGCGGTGCGGGAGGTGGCCGGGTCACCGGTCTCCGCCTTGAGCCGCAGCTCGGCGAAGAGTTCTTCAAAGGTTTTGTTCGCCATGATGGTCCCAAGAGTAAGGGGTGCGCCGCCGCTGCTCAGCGCCAGGGTTCGCTGACGGTGCGCAGCGTGGTGGCGGTGGCGACGGCCGCGGTGACCGCCTCGTGCCCCTTGTCCTCGCTCGATCCGTCGAGGCCGGCCCGGTCCAGCGCCTGCTCCTCGGTGTCGCAGGTCAGCACCCCGAAACCGATCGGGACGCCGGTGGCGATGGAGACCTGGGTGAGGCCCTGAGTGACGCCTTGGCACACATATTCGAAGTGCGGCGTGCCACCGCGGATGACGACGCCGAGCGCGACGACCGCGTCGTAGCCGCGGTCCGCGAGCACCTTGGCGACCACCGGCAGCTCGAAGCTGCCGGGGACGCGCAGCAGCGTCGGCTCGTCGATGCCCAGGTCGCTCAGGGCGCGCAGGGCGCCGTTGACGAGGCCGTCCATGACCTTCTCGTGCCACTGGGCCGCGATCACCGCCACCCGCAGGTCGCCGCAGTTGCGTACGGACAGTTCGGGGGCGCCCTTGCCGCTCATGTTTCTCCTTGTTCGTGTTCTGGCTTGTTCGTGTTCTGGCTTGTTCGGGGAGTGCGCTACTGGTTGGCGCAGGCGGACGTGGCGGTCAGGGCCTCGTCGGCGCTGCGCGGGACAGCCTGCGCGGGAGCGTCCAGCGTGGGCAGGTCGTGTCCCATCCGGTCCCGCTTCGTGCGCAGATACCGCAGATTGTGCTCGCCCGCGTGGACGGGCATGGACTCGCGGCCGTGGACCGTGATGCCGTGGCGTACGAGCGCGGCGATCTTGTCGGGGTTGTTGGTCATCAGCCGCACGCCGTGCACCCCGAGGTCCTGGAGGATCTGCGCGCCTGCCGCGTAGTCGCGGGCGTCGGCGGGCAGGCCGAGTTCGAGGTTGGCGTCGAGGGTGTCGCGGCCCCGCTCCTGGAGTTCGTACGCGCGCAGCTTGGACAGCAGGCCGATGCCGCGGCCCTCGTGGCCGCGCAGATAGACGACCACGCCGCGGCCCGCGCGGGTGATGTGCTCCATGGACGCCTGGAGCTGCGGGCCGCAGTCACAGCGCAGCGAGTGGAAGACGTCGCCGGTCAGGCATTCGGAGTGGACGCGTACGAGCACGTCCTCGCCGTCGCCGAGGTCGCCGTGGACGAGCGCGACATGTTCGATGCCGTCGACCGTGGAGCGGTAGCCGTAAGCGGTGAACTGGCCGAAGGCGGTGGGGAGGTTGACCTCGGCCTCGCGCTTGACGGTCGGCTCGGAGCTGCGGCGGTAGGCGACCAGGTCCTCGATGGAGATGATCGTCAGGCCGTGCTTGCGGGCGAACGGGATCAGTTCGGGCAGCCGCAGCATCACCCCGTCCTCGCCCGCGATCTCCACGATCGCGCCGGCCGGGCGCAGGCCCGCGAGCCGGGCGAGATCGACGGCGGCCTCGGTGTGGCCGTTGCGGACCAGCACCCCGCCGGGCTTGGCGCGGAGCGGGAAGACATGGCCGGGGCGTACGAAGTCGGTGGCCTCGGCCGTGCCGCTCGCCAGGAGCTGGAGGGTGGTGGCGCGGTCGGCCGCGGAGATGCCGGTGGTCACGCCGTACGCCGGGCCCGCGTCGACGGAGACGGTGAAGGCCGTCCGCATCGACTCGGTGTTGCGCTGGACCATCTGCGGGAGTTCGAGCCGCTCCAGTTCCTCGCCCTCCATGGGGGCGCAGATCAGGCCGCGGCACTCGCTCATCATGAAGGCGATGATCTCGGGTGTGGCCTTCTCGGCGGCGATGACGAGGTCGCCCTCGTTCTCGCGGTCCTCGTCGTCCACGACCACGACGGGCCGTCCCGCGGCGATGTCGCGGATGGCCTGCTCGATGGGGTCGAGGGCGAGGTCCTCGATATTGTCCTGGCTGTACCAGGTGGGTAGGGACGTCATGCTGCCGCTCCTTCCAGAACCGGGCGGGCGGCGCGGGTGCGCAACCACCAGTCGCGCAGGCCCCACAGGACGAGCGCGAAGTAGACGATGTAGACCAGACCGGAGAAGGCCAGGCCACTGTTGAAGGCCAGCGGCACGCCGACGAGGTCGACGAGCAGCCAGGCGAACCAGAACTCCACCAGGCCGCGGGCCTGGGCGATCATCGCGACCAGGGTCCCGACGAAGATGTACGCGTCGGCCCAGGGGCTCCAGGACAGCGACGGGTAGAGGGTGAACAGGCCGGCGACGGCGAGCGTGCCGACGACCGCGCCGGCCGCCAGCAGCCCGCGCTCGCGCCAGGTGGCGAAGCGGACGGCGATGGCGCCGTCCCCGCCGTCCTCGGCCCGCTGCTTGCCGCGCTGCCACTGCTGCCAGCCCCACAGGGCGACGGCGATGACGAGCAGTTGCTTGCCGACGCCGCCGCCGAGCTGGGCGGACGCGTACGCCGCGACGAGGATGACGCCGGAGGCGAACTGGGCGGGCCAGGACCAGATGGAACGCCGCCACCCGAGCGCGAGGGCGACCAGGCCGATGGAGTTGCCGATCATGTCGGACCACATGATGTGCTGGTCGAAGGCCGTGAAGGCTTCTCCGTTCAGCCAGGACACGGCGCTCACTCGGCACGCTCCGCCACTCGCGCGCCGAGGAGGCGCTCGACGTACTTGGCGATGACGTCGACCTCAAGGTTGACCGGGTCGCCGGGCTGCTTGATGCCGAGCGTGGTCAGGGCGAGGGTCGTGGGGATGAGGCTGATGGTGAAGTAGTCGGGGCCCGCGTCGACCACGGTCAGGCTCACACCGTCGACGGTGATCGAGCCCTTCTCGACGACGTACCGGGTGAGGTCGGCGGGCAGGGAGACCTTCACCAGCTCCCAGTTCTCGGAGGTTTTGCGGTCGAGGACGGTGCCTACGTTGTCGACGTGCCCCTGGACGATGTGCCCACCGAGCCGGTCGCCAACGGCCATGGGCCGCTCCAGGTTGACCCGGGAGCCCGCCGAAAGGGCCCCGAGGCTGGAGCGGTTGAGGGTCTCGGCCATCACATCGGCGGTGAACTCGCCGTCGCCGAAGTCCACGACGGTGAGGCAGACGCCGTTGACGGCGATCGAGTCGCCGTGCTTGGCGCCTTCGGTGACGAGCGCGCCGCGCAGCCGGAAGCGGGACGCGTCGCCGAGATTCTCGACGGCGGTGACCTCACCCAGTTCTTCGACAATTCCGGTGAACATTCAGCGCTCCTTCGGGACGTTCGGGACGGCGGTGATACGCAGATCGGGGCCGATGCGTACGGTCTCGGTGACGTCGAGCCGCAACGCTTCGGTGAGGGTGGTGATTCCGGCGTCGGCGAGGGCGGCCGGGCCCGCGCCGAGAAGTACGGGGGCGAGATAACCGACGACCTTGTCGACAGCGCCCGCGGCGACGAAGGCTCCGGCGAGCGTGGGGCCGCCTTCGAGGAGGACGGAGCGGATGTCGCGCGCGTGGAGCGCGGCGAGCAGCGCGGGGATGTCCAGACCGGTGGCCGCGCGGGGCAGCCGTACCAGCCGTACGGCGTCGGGCAGTTCGGTCCTGGCGTCGTCGGCGATGGCGATCAGCGTGGGCGCGGCGTCATCGAGGACGCGGGCGCCGGGCCGTACGGCGGTGCCTTCGGTGTCGACCACGACACGCAGCGGCTGCGTGACGTCCGCCATCCCCTCGATGCCGCGGACCGCGAGGTGCGGGTCGTCGGCGCGCATCGTGCCCGAGCCCACAATCACCGCGTCGGCCTCGGCGCGCAGCCGGTGGACGTCGGCACGCGACTCGGGCGAGCTGATCCAGCGGCTGCTGCCGTCCCGCGCGGCGATCCGGCCGTCGAGCGTGGCGGCGTACTTCCACAGGACGTAGGGACGGCCGAGGCGTACGGAGGTGAGCCAGGCGATGTTGCCCGCTTCCGCCTCGTCGGCGAGGAGCCCCTGCTCGACCTGGATTCCGGCGGCGCGCAGGGTGTCGCCGCCGCCGGTGGCCTGGGGGGTCGGGTCACCGACCGCGTAGCTGACCCTGGCGATGCCCGCAGCGATGAGCGCCTGCGCGCAGGGGCCGGTGCGGCCGGTGTGGTCGCAGGGTTCGAGGGTGACGTACGCCGTGCCGCCGCGGGCCCGTTCGCCCGCGTCGCGCAGGGCGTGGACCTCGGCGTGCGGGCCACCGGCGCGCCGGTGGTGACCGGCGCCGACGGGCTGCCCGGAGGCGTCGAGGATGACGCACCCGACGACCGGGTTGGGGCTGGTGGAGCCGAGTCCGCGCGCGGCGAGCCGGATGGCTCGGCGCATGGCGTCTGCTCCCCCAGAGCTTCGCCTGGGGGTGCCCCCAGCTGTGGTGGCCACCGGGTCCTCCTGCCTTTTCGGGCACGGACTCCGGGGCCTGTCGATGACGACAGAGAAGCGGGACACCACATTCACAGCGACACCGGGACCGAGCACACCGATCGCCGATGACGGCGATCAGCCACTACGGCCGGCGTACCGGAAAGGTCGCCCGCCGCGCACTGCCTCCCATCCGGACTTTCACCGTCGGTCCAGGAATTTCACCTGGTCAACCGGCCACTGGATGCGGACGGGTCGCGGACTATAACCGCCGGTTCGGAATTACACCGACCCCGGAGTGCGCTGCTGCTGATACAGGGCCAGTGTGCCACGGCTGATCGTGGACCTGATGAGCGGCCGGCTGTGGGCTGACTCACAGAGTCGGCAACTCAAGCCTCGCCGGCGATTGAGGCGCGGGGGCCCCCACGCCCGCCAGGGCGCAGGGGGCGGGTTCGGGGTCAGCGCCCCCGACACGGGCCCGAGGCGAAATCCAGCCTCGCCGGCGATTGAGGCGCGGGGTCTGGGGCGGAGCCCCAGCTCAGGCGCTCGGCGCGAAGAGCTCGTCCTGCGCCGCCTCGCGCGCGGTGAGCAGCGCTCCGCTCAGGACCGCGGCCCCGCCCAGCGTGCCCGCCCTCACCTCCGTACGCAGCGGGGAGAGTTCGGCGAGACGCGCCTCGACGCGTGCGGCCAGTTCCGCGCCGCCCGCGTGGCCGACCTCGCCGCCGAGGACGACGCACCCCGGGTCGAGGACGGCCGCGACCGCCGCCGCGCCGAGGGCGAGGAGGTGCGCGAGGGCGTCCAGGAAGTCGCCCCGCCCGGTCGCCACCGCCTTTCGGACGAGAGCGACGGCCGGGGGCTCCGGCGACCGTCCCGCCTCGATGCCGTACTGGGCGCCCAGCACGCTGATGGCGTCGAAGCCGACCACCGAGTGGAAGCCGCCCGAGCAGTCGACGGAGGACGGCAGGGCCGCCGTGCCGGGCACCGGCAGGAAGCCGATCTCCCCCGCGCCGCCCGACGCGCCCCGGCGGAGCCTGCCGTCCAGGAAGAGGGCCGCGCCGATGCCCTGGCTGAGCCACAGGTACACAAAGGTGTCGCGGCCGCGCGCCGCGCCGAGACGCTGTTCCGCGACGGCGGCCAGATTGGTCTCGTTCTCGACCAGGACCCTGGCGGGCAGCCGTTCCTGGAGGGCGGCGACCAGGCTGCGGTGCCAGGGGGGCAGGCCGGTGGTGTCGCGCAGTTCGCCGGTGACCGGGTCGATCAGGCCGGGCGCGCCGATGCCGACGCTGTGCAGCCGGGTCACCCCCGCCTCCGCGGCCGTGCGCTCCAGCAGGGCGACCGCCCGCTCGACGGCGGGCTCGGTGCCGGTGTCGTCGCCGATGGGCAGCGAGGCCTCGGCGAGTGTGACGCCGAGCAGATCGGCGACGACGACGCTCACGCTCTCGGTGCGTACGTCGAGGGCGGCGAGGTGTGCGCGGTCGGCGACGATCCCGTACACCCGGGCATTGGGCCCGCGGCGCTCGGCGCCCGCCTCACCGACGACCTGGATCAGACCGGACCCTTGCAGCCGCTCCACCAGGTCCGCGACGGTGGGACGGGAGAGCCCGGTCATGGTCTTCAGCTGCCCTGCCGTCAACGGGCCCTCCTGCTGGAGCAGCCGGAGGGCGAGCCGGTCATTGATGGCCCGGGCGGTACTGGGGGATGCGGGCATTGCCGGAACCTCACACATTCACAGATCAAGAAACCGCTATTTATCAGGAAGGCTCCCTGATAGTTTGCCTCCCTGACTACATTCTTAGGGGAGGGACATCGGTATGGCGAACGACACGGCCTTCGGGAAGAGCCGATTGCGGCGGGCACGGTATGCCGTAGCCGCCGTTTTCTGTGTGCACGGCGCGGTCGCGGGCAGCTTCGCCACACGTATCCCCTGGATTCAGGACCACGCGGCGGTGAGCGCGGGACAGCTCGGTCTCGCGCTCGCCTTCCCGGCACTCGGCGCGTCCGTGGCGATGCCGCTGTCCGGGGCGATCAGCCACCGCTTCGGCGCGCGCAACGCGCTGCGCGGCATGCTCGCGCTCTGGACTCTCGCGCTGTCCCTTCCGTCGTTCGCGCCGAATCTGCTCACCCTCTGCGCGGCGCTGTTCGTGTTCGGCGCCACGGCGGGCATAGCGGACGTGGCGATGAACGCGCTGGGCGTCGAGGTCGAGAACCGCCTCGACCGCTCGATCATGTCCAGCCTGCACGGCATGTGGAGCGTCGGCGCACTGATCGGCTCGGCGGGCGGCACGCTCGCCGCGCATCTGGGCAGCGACGCCCGGCTGCACCACGTCCTTGCCGCCGTGACCCTGACCGTCCTCGGGCTGGTCGCCTGCCAGGGCGTACTGGATCTGCGCAGCGCCCCCGGCGACGAAGCGCCGCCGCGGTTCGCGCTGCCGCCCAGGTCGGCGCTGGCCATCGGCGCGATCGGGCTCTGCGCGGTGTTCGCGGAGGGTGCCAGCCTGGACTGGTCGGCGGTCTATCTGCGGGATGTGCTGGACACCTCGGACGGCCTCGCCGCCGCGTCCACGACCGCCTTCGCGCTGACCATGGCGGTGGCCCGGCTCGCGGGCGACCGTGTCGTGGACCGCTTCGGCCCCGTGCGTTCGGTGCGCGTGAGCGGTGTGCTGGCGACGGCCGGCGGCCTGCTGGTGGTCGTGGCTCCGCATCCGGCCGTGGCGATAGCAGGCTTCGGGCTCCTCGGGCTCGGTGTCGCCGTGGTCGTACCGATCGCCTTCGCGGCGGCCGGACGCAGCGGTCCCAACCCCAGCCAGGCCATAGCGGGCGTCGCCACGATCATGTACACCTCGGGCCTGATCGCTCCCTCGGCCATCGGCGCGGTGGCCGACGCGACGAGCCTGGTGGTCTCCTTCGGCCTGGTGACGGCACTGGCGTTCGGCCTGGTCCTGGGCGCGGGAGTGCTGCGCTCGGCCGGGCGGGAGAGCACGAAGTCCGCCGCGCGGGACGGGGTGGTTTCGGACTCTCGGCCCTGACCCACGGGGTCGAGAACCCCGGGCCGGACCCGGACCCGGCTCCCCCCGGGCCGGGTCCGGCCCGGGGGCCGCGAACACGGCAGCCGTTCCCCCATTCAGGGGAAGCACCGCCCGGGCACCGCCTCACCGCGCGCACGGCTGCGACGCTGCCCCCATGGCAGAGACTCAGCAGCCCGCAGCCCGGGACGACGCCCCCCGCTCCTCGGTGGATTGTGTGCTGGAGCGGATGCGGTCGTACCGCTCCCAGTGGCCGGCCACAGACGGAGTCGCGGTCTTCAACCGGGTCTATCTGACGGTGACGGAAGAGATCGGCCGCCGCGTCGACAGCGGCGAGTTCCCCGACCGGCGGGCCGCCGTCACGCTGGACGTCCTCTTCGCCCAGCGCTACCTGGCGGCCGTGGACGCGGCGACCTCGGGGCTCCCGGCGCCCGCCTGCTGGCGTCCGCTCTTCCAGTACCGGCGCCATCCCGGCGTACGGCCGCTGCAGTTCGCCCTCGCCGGCATCAACGCGCACATCGGGCACGATCTGGCCCTCGCCGTGGTCGACACCTGCCATGCCCTCGACTGCGAACCGTCCGACCTGGAGAGCGAGTTCGACCGCGTCGGCGACATCCTCGTCCTCCTGGAGGAGCGCATCCGCGAGGACCTGATGCCCGGTCCCGATCTGCTGGAGATCGCCGATCCGCTGACGCATCTGCTGGGTTCCTGGAGCCTGGAGCGGGCCAGGGAAGCCTCCTGGTCCGCGGCCCGCCTGCTGTGGGGCGTACGGGAGCTGGCGGGCCTGGCCGACGAGTTCACCGAGCGGCTCGACATGAGTGTCGGCCTGGTCGGGCGCTGCCTGCTCACACCCTGGCCCTGACCCGCCGCCCACAGCGTGTGTCAGTGCGTGTCAGTCCTCCGGCAGCTCGACCGGCGCGATCGCGTCGTAGAGATCACCGGGGCCCGGGTTGGCCGGGTCGGTGCCGCCGCCGAAGTGGGTCATCACTCCCCACACCGCGTTCAGCGCGGTCTGCACCGCGCCCTCGGCCCACCCCGCCGTCCAGGAGATGTCGTCGCCCGCCAGGAAGATGCCGCGCTTGTCCTCGGGCAGCCGGTCCTGCATGAAGTGGGTGAACAGCCGCCGCTGGTAGCGGTAGTGGCCGGGCAGATTCGCCTTGAACGCGCCCATGAAGTACGGCTCGTTCTCCCAGGAGACGGTGACCGGGCTGCCGATGATGTGCCCGCGGATGTCGACCTTCGGGTAGATCTCCCGCAGCGAGGTGAGCATGACCTCCATCCGCTCGTTCGCGGACAGCGGCAGCCACTTGAGGCTGTCGTCGCACCACGTGTACGAGAGGCAGATGACGGCGGGCTTGTCCGGGCCGTTGTCCAGCAGATACGTGCCGCGCGTCATCCGGTCGGTGAGCGTCATCGACATGACGTCGCGGCCCGTTTCCTCGTCCTTGTCCAGCCAGAACGGCCTGTCCACCGGGACGAACAGCTTGGACGACTCCATGTAGTGAGTGCGCTCCATCGCCGTCCAGTGGTCGATGGGGAAGAGCGAGTCGTCACAGGCGATCTTGGAGAGCAGCATCCAGGACTGGGCGGTGAAAACGGCCGCCCGGTAGGTGCGGATGGACCCGGCGGCGTCGGTGACGGTGATCCGGTTGCCCGCGGTGCGGTGCAGCCGCGTCACGGCGGGCTTCGGCTCGCCACCGCCGTGCAGCGACTTCAGCGACGTGCCCAGCGGCCAGTGCGTGATCTTCGCGGGCTCGCGCTCCCAGAGCCGTAGCGGCAGCTGCTGACTGCCCTCCACGATGGCGGTGTGATGATCGTCGGCCTCGGAGTAGACGACGCGCAGGATCTCCAGGATGGAGTTGGGGAAGTCGGTGTCCCAGCCGCCGGTGCCAAAGCCGACCTGGCCGAATATCTCCCGGTGCCGGAAGGACTTGAACGCCTCCGACTGGCAGAGGAAGCCGTAGAAGGTCTGGTTGTCGAGCTTCTCCACCAGCTCCGCCCAGATCTCACGGATGCGCGGGACATCGCGCTCGCGCATGGCCCGGTTCATGTCGGAGAAGTCGGCGCCCTCCTCCAGGCACGTGTTCCAGGCGGCCATGACGTCACGGTAGACCTGCGGCAGATCATCGATGGTCTCGGCGTAGTGCGACGTGCCCTTGAGGTCGACGACGGTCGAGGGCGTGGTGGGGGCGAGCGGGTTGGGGAAGGGCTGTGTCGTGAGGCCCACCAGGTCGATGTAGTGACGCAGCGCCGTGGAGGAGGGCGGAAAGCGCATCGCGCCCATCTCGGCGGTCAGCTCGGGGTCGCAGCCCTCGAAGCCGACGGTGCGCAGCCGGCCGCCGATCCGGTCCGCCTCGTAGACGACCGGCTTGAGGCCCATCTTCATCAGTTCGTACGCGGCGACCAGGCCGGAGAGCCCGCCGCCGATCACCGCGACCTCGGCGCCGTGCTCCGTCGCCGGTATCTGGCCGAGGCCCGCGGGGTGGGCGAGGAAATCGTCGTACGCGTACGGGAAGTCCGGACCGAACATGGTGATCGGCGGCTGCGCGTCGGTGTGCTGGACGGCGGTGGGCACCGTGGACGTCATGGGGTGCGGACTCCTTGCACGGAAAAGATCAAAGAACGGAGGGAGGGGATCAGCGTCAGCTGAGGAAGGTGTACAGCCCGGGGCGGCGGTCGCGCAGATACGGATTGGCCTCGCGCGAGGCGCTCAGCAGGCCGGGGTCCGCCTCGCCGAGCACCAGTTCCTCGCCGCGTCCGGCGCGGGTGCGGACGGCGCCGTCGGGGCTCGCGAGGCAGCTGAGTCCGACGAACTCGAACTCGCCCTCCGGTCCTGTCCTGTTGACGTACGCGATGTACAGCTGGTTCTCGAAGGCGCGCACCGGGACGAGGGACTCTGCGACGAACTGGAAGGGGTGCATCTGGGCGGTGGGCACCAGCAGCAGATCGGTGCCCGCGAGGGCGTGCGCCCGGACGTTCTCCGGGAACTCCACGTCGTAGCAGATCATCAGGCCGATGCGCAGTCCGCCGAGCTCCGCCTGGACGACGGGCTGCTCACCGGGGGTGAACCACTGCTGTTCGAAGCAGCCGAAGAGATGGGTCTTGCGGTAGTTCGCGAGCCGGGCGCCGTCGGGGCCGATCAGCTGGGCGGAGTTGTGGACGTGGCCGCCGTCGCGCTCCGGGTAGCCGTAGGTGACCGCGATGCCGTGGCGTACGGCGATGCCGGCGATCGCCTCGGCGGAGGTGCCGTCCGCGGGCTCGGCCAGCTTCGGTACGTCGTCGCCGATGGCGTACCCGGTCAGGAACATCTCGGGGCAGACCAGCAGCCCGGCGCCACAGGCCGCGGCGCGGGCGGCGGCCTCGTCGAGGACCTTGAGGTTGGCGGCGACGTCACCGGGCTGTCCGGAGCTCTGGAGCAGGGCGGTGCGCAGCGGCGGCATGGCTGACCTCGGGCGGTGTGCGTGGAGCGGGGTGGGAGACGTTATGACGGTACGGGCCCGCCTTCAGCCCGGACAAGGCGCGATCGTTGCGCGCTGAGGGCCGATCCGTTGCGCGATTGGCGGCCGGAGCGGTGATTCATTGCGTGAGACGGGTGAGGACCGTTCAGGACCGTTCAGGCAGGCGGACCGGACGAGTACCGCCGCAGCAGCGGGGACAGCACCAGCACTGATTTGGTGCGCTCCACGAACGGCTCGCCCGCGATCCGCTCCAGCACCCGCTCGAAGTGACGCATGTCGGAGGCGAAGACCTGGACGATCGCGTCCGCGTCCCCGGTGACGGTGGAGGCGGACGCGATCTCCGGGTAGCGCTTGAGACCGCGCTCGATGGCCGAGGGCAAGGTGTTGCGGCTGCAATAGATCTCGATGAAGCCCTCGGTCTGCCAGCCGAGGGCCGCCGGGTCCACCCGTACGGTGAAGCCGGTGATGGCGCCCACGGCGCGCAGCCGGTCCACGCGCCGCTTCACGGCAGGCGCCGACAGCCCGACCAGCGAGCCGATGTCGGCGTAGGAGCGGCGAGCGTCCTCCGCGAGGGCGTGGACAATGCGTTCATCGAGGTCGTTCAGCACTTTCACACCATGTTCGGTCTACGCGGTCCGGTCTGCGCGGAGGAAATGAAGCGTACCCGCAGCCAACGCGCCCACGAACGCGTAAAGTGCGTGGGCTGATAGAAGCGCGAATCTGGGGTATGCGAGCGGCGATGAACGCAGAACCGCATGTGGTGATAGAGGATTCGCCACACAGAGGCAGCGCGGGGGCCCGCCGCGCGACTGCGGAGTTCCTGTCGCTCCACTGCGCCTGGGCCGATCTGGACGCGGTGCTGCTGGTCGTCTCCGAGCTGGTCACCAACGCCGCGCTGCACACCACCGGCTGGTGGCGGCTGCATCTGACGGCGGGCGCGGACACGCTGGTGCTGGCGATGGACGACTCCAGCCCGCTGCCTCCCGTACCCCGCGAGCCCGATTTCACGGGCGGCGGCGGCTTCGGCTGGCACTTGGTGCTGAAGCTGGCGGGACGGGTGGAGGTCTGCCCGCTGCCGTACGGCAAGCGGGTCCAGGCGACCTGGATGCGGCCGGTGGCGACGGCGCCCGCAGGCTGCTGAACCTCCGCTGCCAGAACCTCCGGCGGCCGGATACCGGTCAGCCGGATACGGCGTCCCGGGCGCTCAGGACGCTCGGGACGCCGCTTCTCCCGTGGGGGGGCATGGAGGTGTCGGCGCGGCGGAGAGCCTCACTCCACCAGGAGCAGGCCCTCCCGCAGCCGCGACGTGATGCGCGTCAGCAACCGGGACACATGCATCTGCGAGACGCCCAGTTCCACGCCGATCTCCGACTGGGTCATCTCCTGGCCGAAGCGCATCCGCAAAATGTCCCTGTCGCGGTCGTCCAGCTCTTTGATGAGGGGCTTGAGCGCCTGGACGTTCTCCGCGATCTCCAGGTCCGCGTCGGGCGCGCCCAGCCGGTCACAGAGCGGCACAGGCGCGTGGTCGGACGCGTCGTCCATGGGCGTGTCGATCGAGCCCGCCGTATAGCCGTTGCTCGCGACCACGCCCTCGATGATCTCTTCCTCGGCGAGCCCGAGATGCCCCGCCAGTTCGGCGGTGCTCGGTGCGCGGTCCAGCTCATGGGAGAGCTGGTCGGTCGCCTTGGCCAGATCGATCCGCAGTTCCTGAAGGCGGCGCGGCACATGCACGGCCCAGCTCGTGTCGCGGAAGAACCGCTTGATCTCACCGAGGATGTACGGGACGGCGAAGGTCGCGAACTCCACCTCGCGGCTCAGCTCGAACCGGTCGATCGCCTTGATCAGGCCGATGGTGCCGACCTGGACGATGTCCTCCATCTGCTCCGCGTGGTTGCGGAAGCGGCCCGCGGCATACCTGACCAGGGCCAGGTTGAGTTCGATGAGGGTGTTCCGTACGTACTGGTACTGGTGCGTGCCTTCGTCCAGCGTGGCCAGCCGTTCGAAGAAGAGCTTCGAGATCTCGCGTGCGTCCTTGGGCGCGACTTCGCCCGGCCTCAGCACCTCCGGAAGATCCAGCTCCGCCGTGAACACTCCGCCTCCCCTGCTTCCGTGGTCAGTACCAGAGCGCGTATACCCCGACAGGCTCCACACATGCCTGGACAGGCGAGTTGCGGCCAAACCCCGCGCCGCCGGACGCGGGAGTTCGGCCTCTCACGGCCGGGCGACCGCGGCGGTCAGTTCCAGCTGGCGTGCAGCGGCTGGCCCTCGGCGTAGCCCGCGGCGCTCTGGATGCCGACGATCGCCTTCTCGGCGAACTCGTCGAGCGAACGGGCGCCCGCGTAGGTGCACGCGGACCGGACGCCCGCGATGATCGAGTCGACCAGGTCCTCGACGCCCGGCCGGCCCGAGTCGAGGAACATCCGCGAGGTGGATATGCCCTCCTCGAACAGCCCCTTGCGGGCCCGGTCGTACGCCGATTCCTCGCTCGTACGGTTACGAACGGCGCGCGCGGAGGCCATGCCGTAGGACTCTTTGTACAGCCGGCCGTCGGGGGCCTGCTGCAGGTCGCCCGGGGACTCGTACGTACCGGCGAACCAGGAGCCGATCATGACGTTGGACGCGCCCGCGGCGAGCGCCATGGCGACGTCGCGCGGGTGACGCACCCCGCCGTCCGCCCAGACGTGCTTGCCGAGCTTCTTCGCCTCGGCGGCGCACTCCAGTACGGCCGAGAACTGCGGCCGGCCCACGCCGGTCATCATGCGGGTGGTGCACATGGCACCGGGGCCCACGCCGACCTTGATGATGTCCGCGCCCGCCTCGACCAGGTCGCGTACGCCCTCGGCGGCGACGACGTTGCCGGCGACGATCGGCACCCGCGGGTCGAGCGCGCGGACCGCCTTGATCGCGGCGACCATCGACTCCTGGTGGCCGTGCGCGGTGTCCACGACGAGCGTGTCGACGCCCGCGTCGAGCAGCTGCTTGGCCTTGCCCGCCACATTGCCGTTGATGCCGACGGCGGCGGCGATGCGCAGCCTGCCCGCCGCGTCGACGGCGGGGCTGTAGAGGGTCGCGCGCAGCGCGCCCTTGCGGGTCAGGATCCCGGCCAGCCTGCCGTCCGCGTCGATGGCGGGGGCGTACCGGCGGTTGGCGGCGTCGAGCGTGTTGAAGGCGTCGCGCGGGTCGATGTCCGCTTCGAGCAGCAGCAGGTCCCTGGACATGACCTCGGACAGCTGGGTGAAACGGTCGACTCCGGACAGGTCGGCCTCGGTGACGACCCCGATGGGCCGCTTGTCGGCGTCGACGACGACGCCCGCGCCGTGTGCCCGCTTGTGCAGCAGGGACAGGGCGTCGGCGCAGGTCTGGCCGGGGGCGAGCACGATCGGGGTGTCGAGCACGAGGTGGCGTGTCTTCACCCAGGAGACGACGTCGGTGACGACCTCGATCGGGATGTCCTGGGGGATGACGACGAGGCCGCCGCGGCGGGCGAGCGTCTCGGCCATCCTCCGGCCCGCGATGGCGGTCATGTTCGCGACGACCAGCGGGATGGTGGTACCGGAGCCGTCGGGCGAGGACAGGTCCACGTCCTGGCGGGAAGCCACGGCCGAGCGGCGCGGCACCATGAACACATCGTCATAGGTGAGGTCGTACGGCGGCTTCAGGTCATTGAGGAAACGCACGTGCTGAACATCCCAGTCGTTCGGAGTTGGCCCCCGACCAGCTCAGCCGGGGAATCGCACGTACCTCATTGTCCCATGGCCCCGCTCGGGCACAGCCGGGAGAAAGATCCAGCTCACGGCCGTACCGTCGAGCGGATCCTCCAAAGCCCCCGGCTCGGCGTCAGTCAGTCAGTCAGTCAGTCAGTCGTCCGGGTCCATCCGCTCCAGCGCGGGCCGCGCCCCGGCCGGGGCCGCCAGCAGGTGGTCCGCCGCCGCCGTGTCCGTCACCAGACTGGTGACCAGACCCGAGCGCAGTACGGCCGCGATGGCCTCAGCCTTGCGCTGGCCGCCCGCGATCGCCACCACCTCGGGGATCCGGCGCAGCCGGTCCGTCTCGACCGTGATGCAGCGTTCGCCCAGGTCACGGCCTACCCGACGGCCCTGCGCGTCGAAGAGGTGCGCGGACATCTCGGCGGCGACGCCGAGCGAGGCGTAGTGCGCGCGCTCGTCGTCGGTGAGCATGTCGTGCACCGTGGAGATGCCCGCCTCCCAGGAACCGATGGAGACGGCCGCCACGGTCACCTTGTCGAAGTACTCGAAGGCGCGGGCGATCCCGGTCTGGCTGCGCAGCGCCGCCGCGGTGGCCGGGTCGGGCAGCAGCATCGGGGCGTAGATGGGGTGCGCCTCGCCGCCGGAGACCTGTGCGGCACGCCGTACCGCTTCGACCGAACCGCGTTCGGCGGTCCCCGCGTCGTACACGCCCGTGAGCTGGACGACCGTGCACGGCGGCAGCTGGTCGAGCGCGGCGGCCATGTGGATGGTGGACCGGCCCCAGGCCAGGCCCAGCACATCGCCCTCGTTCACCAGCTCGCCGAGCAGATCGGCGGCCACCTCGCCGAGGTTCTCCGGGTCGGGCGACTCGTCTTCGCCCTCCGACGGGGATTCGACTACCACCGCGTGCCGCAGGCCGTAGTGCGCCCGGAGCGCGTCGGAGCGCTCGGCGTCCAGCTCCGCGGGTACGCGGATCTCAATCCGTACAAGATCACGTTCGAGCGCCGTCTCCAGGACCCTCGCGACCTTGAAGCGGCTGACGCCGAACTCCTCCGCGATCTGGATCTTGGACTTGCCCTCAAGGTAGAAGCGGCGGGCCATGGCCGCCGCCTGCACCAGCTCCGCGGGTCCCATCCGCATGGCTGACCGGCCCGTCAACACCGCGATCTCCTCACTGCTGTACACACTCTGGATCACACACTCTGGATCGTCATCCTGTCAGGTCCGACTGTTCGTGATCAGCCCTGTTGGACTGAGTTTCAACTGTTCGCTTGCTTGTGGCTCAGTGGTCGCATGCCCAGGCCGCGGAGGCAAGGGTCTGCCGCGCCTTCGTACGCAGCGCGCGCACGGCCTCTGCCGGATCCTGCGCGCCGTAGACGGCGGAACCGGCCACGAACACGTCCGCGCCCGCCTCGGCGCACCGCTCGATCGTTTCCTCCGAGACCCCGCCGTCGACCTGCAGCCACAGCTCAAGGCCGTGCTTGGCGATCAGTTCCCGGGTGCGGCGGATCTTCGGCAGAATGATGTCCAGGAACGCCTGGCCGCCGAAGCCGGGCTCCACCGTCATGATCAGCAGCATGTCGAGCTCGGGGAGCAGGTCCTCGTACGGCTCGATGGGCGTGGCGGGCTTGAGCGCCATCGCCGCGCGGGCGCCCTGGGCCCGGATCTCCCGCGCCAGCCGTACGGGCGCGGCAGCGGCCTCGACGTGGAAAGTGACGGATTTGGCGCCCGCTTCGACGTACTGCGGGGCCCAGCGATCGGGGTCATCGATCATCAGGTGACAGTCCAGCGGGATGTCCGTCGCCCGGCTGAGGGATTCCACGACCGGCACGCCCAGGGTGAGGTTGGGCACGAAATGGTTGTCCATGACATCGACATGGAGCCAGTCGGCGCCCTCAACCGCGGCGGCCTCTTCTGCCAGGCGCGAGAAGTCGGCGGACAGGATACTGGGACTGATCTGAACGGCCATGGGCCAAGCCTGCCACGTTCCGGGGCGCTTCCCCTCCCCGGTCCGCCTCTGGGCAGGGCGCAAAGGGCAATTGAGAGGCATTCGACCGGCAACAGGGGCCGCGACGCCGGGGTGCGGGCGGCGGCCTCGGTGCGCCCCGGGGCCGCCGGGCCGCCTCAGGCGGTACGCCGCAGCAGCGCCAGGTACATCGCGTCCGTGCCGTGCACATGCGGCCACAGCTGTACGTCGGGCCCCTCCCCCAGCATCGATACGCCCTCCATCAGCGGCCTCGCGTCCAGCCAGTCGGCCTCGGCGGCCGGGCCGCCGCGGCCCTTGAGCACGTCCTCCACGACCACCCGGGTCTCGGCCAGATGCGGCGAGCAGGTCGCGTATCCGACCACGCCCCCGATCCGTACGGCCTTCAACGCCTCCCGCAGCAGCGCGCGTTGCAGCGGAGCGAAACCCTCCAGGTCCGCCGGGCGGCGTCGCCAGCGGGCCTCGGGACGCCGTCGCAGCGCACCGAGCCCCGTGCACGGCACATCGACCAGTACGCGGTCGAAGGACCCCTCACGCCACGGCGGGCGCGTGCCGTCGGCCGTGATGACCTGGTACGGGCCCGGGTTGCCCGCCAGCGCCCGCTCGACCAGCCGGGCGCGGTGCGGCTGCTTCTCGGCGGCCAGCAGCGAGGCTCCCCGCTCCGCGGCGAGCGCGGCAAGGAGCGCGGCCTTGCCGCCGGGCCCGGCGCACGCGTCCAGCCAGCGCCCGTCGGGGCCGTCCAGCGGCGCGTGCGCGAGGGCGATCGCGACGAGCTGGCTGCCCTCGTCCTGGACGCCTGCCCGCCCGTCCCGTACGACGTCGAGCGCGCCCGGCTCGCCGCCCTCGGCCATCCGTACGGCATACGGAGACCAGCGGCCCGGCAGCCCGGACTCCTCGCCCAGCGCGTCGAGCAGTTCGTCGGGCGTGGAGCGGCCGGGACGGGCGACGAGCGTCACCTCGGGCCGCTCGTTGTCGGCCTCCAGCAGGTCCTCGATCCCGGCGCGCCCGCCGCCCAGCGAGTCCCACAGCGCGGAAACAATCCACCGCGGGTGCGAGTGCACGACGGCGAGATGTTCCTCGGCGTCCTCGTCGTACGGCGGTGCGACCTTCTCCAGCCAGGCGTCGAGGTCGTGCTGCGCGATCTTGCGCAGTACGGCGTTGACGAACCTCGCGCGCCCGTCGCCGAGCACCACCCGCGCCAGCTCCACGCTCGCCGAGACCGCGGCGTGCGTGGGGATCCTGGTCCCCAGCAGCTGGTGCGCGCCGAGCGCGAGGACGTCCAGGACCGGCGGGTCGACCTCGCGCAGCGGCCGGTCGATGCAGGTGGCGATGATCGCGTCGTACGTGCCCTGACGGCGCAGCGTCCCGTACACCAGCTCGGTGGCGAGCGCGGCGTCCCGGCCGTCGAAGTCCGGGCTCTCGCGGGCCTTCTTGAGCAGCGGGGGCAGGACCAGGTTGGCGTACGCGTCCCTTTCGTCGACGGCCCGCAGCGCCTCGAAGGCGAGGATCCGCACGGCATCCTTCTGGGGGCGGCGGTACGGCTTCTGGGGACGGCGACGCTGCTGGTCGTTCACGTGAAGGTGCTCCGCTGATGGTGACCGGTGGTGAGATGGGCGAACCCTCTCAGCGTACGTCCGCGCCGCCGGCCCGTTCCCCGGGGGCGATCCGCACGCCGCGCGCCCAGTCGGCGGCGCGCATCGGCTTCTTGCCCTGCGGCTGGACCCAGAGCAGCTCGACGGCGTGCGAGCCGGTGCCGATGTGCACGTGGTTCTTGCCGGTCGCCAGTTCGCCGGGGGTGAGTTCCGTGCGGTCCGGCAGCGGTGCGACCTGGATGAGCTTGAGCCGCTCCCCGCGGAAGACCGTCCAGGCGCCGGGTGCGGGGGTGCAGCCGCGTACGACGCGGTCGACGCGGAGCGCCGGGGCGCTCCAGTCCACCCGGGCGTCCTCGACGGTGAGCTTCGGCGCGAGCGAGACGCCTTCGGCGGGCTGCGGCACGGCCAGCAGGGTGCCGTCCTCGATACCGTCCATGGTGGCGGAGAGCAGCCCGGAACCCGCGAAGGCGAGTCGCGTGAGCAGGTCGCCGCTGGTGTCGGTGGGCCGTACGTGCTCGGTGATCACCCCGTACACCGGGCCCGAGTCGAGGCCCTCCTCGATCAGGAAGGTGGCCGCGCCGGTCACCTCGTCCCCGGCCAGGATGGCGTGCTGGACGGGCGCGGCGCCGCGCCAGGCGGGCAGCAGTGAGAAGTGCAGGTTGACCCAGCCGCGGGGCGGGATGTCCAGCGCCACCTTGGGCAGCAGCGCGCCGTAGGCGACGACGGGGCAGCAGTCGGGCGCGATCTCGCGCAGCCGCGCCAGGAACGCCTCGTCCCGTGGCCTGACGGGCTTGAGCACCTCGATCCCGGCCTCCTCGGCACGCTGGGCGACGGGACTGGCCACCAGGTGGCGGCCCCGCCCGGAGGGAGCGTCGGGCCGGGTGACGACGGCGGCGACCTCGTGCCGGTCGGAGGCGATCAAAGCGTCCAGGGCGGGTACGGCGACCTCGGGGGTGCCTGCGAAGACGAGCTTCATCGGTGGCTGACTGCCTCTCAGGCTTGATACATGCCGATATGTGCTGGTACGTACGGGTGGTGAAGGTGACGACGCTCACGAGCAGCGCACCAGTCTATGGGCCGGGGCGGCAGGGGGCGTACGGGGCGGTACACGCCCCGCGCTCAGGCGGATACGCCCCTGCAGCGTGACCAGATCGCCGGGTGGCGCGTTGTCAAGAGAGATTGACCGAAACGGGCCGCCCGGACGCGGTCCGACCCCTTTCAACCCGGTTCGAGAGGCTTGTCAATGGCCGACCACGCAACCCACGACGCTCAAGCCCGGGCAAGTCTGCATCTGCTGGTGCGGGACATCGAGCGGGTCCGCCGGCAGGTGGACGCTCTGCGCACGCTCACCGCCCAACTGGGCAATGTCTATCGCCCGCGCCGACCAGGCCCGTCCACGGGCTTCGTCGTCTACGGCAGGGCCCCGGCCCCGACCGTCCGTCTCGCGCAGGAGCTGCGGGACAGCGTCGAGACGCTGGTGACCGCCGCGGTGGACTTCGACCGTTCGCTGGGCTTCTCGTGGGACGCGGTGGGCTCGGCGCTCGGGGTCACCAAGCAGGCGGTTCACCGCCGCTACGGCGCCCGCCGGGCCACGCCGCAGGCGGTTCCCGGCGATGTGGACCGCGCCCCGGAAGCGGGTCCGACGCGGACGCTGCCGGTCGGCGTCCCGGCGGCACGCGCGATGCCGCCGCAGCCGGCGCCCACGACGCACTCCCTCCGCGAGGAGGTCCGCCCGAGCGCCTTCCCTGGCCCGCGCAACGGCTGATCTCCTTCCGGCTGTCCCTGCCCCTCCGTGGGGCGGGGACAGTGGTGCACGGGGCCGGTGACTGGGCGTCGGGCCCTGTTCGGGGCGCCGCCCCGAACCCCGCGCCTCAATCTCCCCCTACGCCTAGCGGCGTGGGAGGTACCCCCAGCGGGGCTGAATGTGTCGGGCCCTGGTCGGGGGCGCTGCCCCGAACCCTCCCCCTACGCCCTGCGGGCGTGGGGGGACCCCCAGCGCCTCAACGCCGACGAGGCTCTTTAGAGCCCGTCCGGCGATTGAGGACACCGCCCGAAGGGCGGTACCTGGGGTCTGGGGGCGCAGCCCCCAGTTAAGGGAAGGGGCGGGGTGGGGAAAACACGCCGCCCCGGACCCGTACCCGGGGAGTCGCCCCATCAGCGGGCATCCGCGCATGTCAGCCGATGTCCAGCGGGTCGATCCTGATGCGTACCGCCTCCGCCCCGCCCCGCGCCATCCGCGTCGCCTGTGCCGCCTTCAACGCCGTCGCCAGCGCCGCGCCGCTCCCCGGCGGAACCCTCAGCAGCATCCGCTGCCAGACCTCACCCACCGGGGGGTCGCCCGGTCTGCGGGGGCTTCGCGGGTCCGGGGTCCGTACGGGTACCGGGCCCAGGACCTCGGCGTCGGGCGGCAGGGTCGCCGTGGCCAGGAAGTCCGCTATCACCTCCGGGCGGCCCGTCAGCGACGCCATCCGCGACACCGGGGGGAAGCTCAGCTCCGCCCGGTCCGCCAGCTCGCGCCGGGCGTGTCCGGCCGGGTCCCAGCGGACCAGGGCCTGGACCGGGCGCAGTGTCGGCTCGGCCACGATCACCACCGTGCCGCCCTCGCTCTGGGGGCGTACCAGCGAGGCCGCGTCGATCCAGCGCCGTAGCGCGTCCTCACCGGCCCGCAGGTCAGGGCGGCTCAGCATCGCCCAGCCGTCGAGCAGCAGCGCCGCCGCGTATCCGCTCTCCGCGACCGGCTCCGCGCCCGGGGTGCTCACCACCAGCGCGGGCCGCCCCGGCACAGTGTCCAGCACATGGTCCCTGCCCGACGTCCGCACCTGGACCGCCGGGAACGCCCGGCCCAGCTCCTCCGCCGTGCGCCGCGCGCCCACGACGCTGGCCCGCAGCCGCGTCCCCCCGCATCCGGCGCAGCGCCAGTCGGGAGCGCCCAGGCCGCACCAGCCGCACGCCAGGGCGCGCTCGGGGCCCGCCTCCAGCGGCCCCGCGCAGTGGTGGCAGCGGGCGGGCGTCCGGCACCGTTCGCAGGCGAGCCTGGGCACATAGCCCCGGCGCGGCACCTGCACCAGCACCGGGCCGGTCTTCAGCCCGTCCCGTACGGTCTGCCAGGCCAGGCTGGGCAGCCGCGCCGCCCTGGCCGCCCCGTCGCGCGCCAGTTCGCCGTCGCCGACCGTACGCAGCAGGGGCGCGGCGGCGCGCACCTGCTCCCGGTCGGCGGTCAGCGGCAGCGCCCACCCGCTCGCCACCAGCTGGGCCGCCTCCACCGTGCAGCTCATGGAGCCCAGCAGGAAGCCGCACGCGTCGTGGGCGGCACGCAGCTCAAGTACCTCGCGCACATGCGGGAACGGCGCGTTCTCGTCGCTGTGGCTGGAGTCGCCGTCGTCCCATATCGCGACCAGGCCGAGATCCGCGACCGGCGCGAACATCGCGGCCCGTGTCCCGACGACCGCCCGGACCGACCCGCGTCGTACCGCCAGCCACTGCCCGTACCGCTTCTCGGGCCCGGACTCGGCGGTGAGCAGCGCATGGTGCCCCTTGCCCAGCAGCGCGGTGAGCGCGGCGTCGACCCGCGCGGCGCGCCGCCCGTCCGGTACGACCACCAGCGCGCCGCGCCCGGAGGCGAGCGTCGCCGCGACGGCCCGCGCGAGCTCGTCCGGCCACTGTGGTCCTGGCAGCGCTGTCCACACGGCCCGCGGCGCGCCCCCGCCCGCGAGCGCCTCCAGAAACGCCGCCCCCCGCCCGTACCGCACCCAACTGCCCGCTTCCGGCGCGGCGGGCGGAGCCGGCGGCTCGGGTGAGAGCTTCGCCTCGGCCCTGCCGTTCCTGGGCGGGATCGCGAGTTGCAGTACATCGGCGAGGCTGCCCGCGTACCGGTCGGCGACCGCGCGCGCGAGGGTCAGCAGCCGCGGGCCGAGCACCGGCTCGGGCGAGACGACATAGGCGAGGGCGGCCAGCGCGCCGCCGTAGTCGGTGTCCGCGCGGCGCTCGATGAGGAAGCCGTCGATCAGCCCGCCGCCCTCACGCCGCCCGTCCCGCACCCGGTGCGCCCCGGCCCCGAACCGCACCCGCACCCGCACCCCCGGCTGCGCGTCCGCGTCCAGCTCCTCGGGCACGGCGTAGTCGAAGTACTGGTCGAGGTGGAGGGCGCCCTTGTTGACCAGGACCCGCGCGACGGGCAGTTCCTTGGCGAGCGCGGCCCCCCGCCAGGTGCGCGGTTTGGCCTTGGGCACCTTGGCCTGGCGCACGGTCTCCCGGATGAGCGCAAGCTGCTCCGGCCCGCCGGCGGCGGGTTCCTGGGGCTGCCTGTTGTCGCTGCTCACATCAGAATTCCTACCAGACAGCACTGACAGGGCGCGTACGCGCGAGGGCCCCGGACCAACCATCCCGGTCCGGGGCCCTCTCACTCATGTACGCCCTGCTGCAGGCCCTGCTACAGGCCCTGCTACAGGCCCGCGGCCTTGCGCAGCTCGTTCACACGGTCCGTGCGCTCCCACGTGAAGTCGGGCAGCTCGCGGCCGAAGTGCCCGTACGCCGCGGTCTGCGCGTAGATGGGCCGCAGCAGATCGAGGTCGCGGATGATCGCCGCCGGGCGCAGGTCGAAGACGTCCGCGATGGCCTGCTCGATCTTCTCGGGTTCGAGCGTGGCCGTGCCGAAGGTCTCGACGAAGAGGCCCACCGGCTCCGCCTTGCCGATGGCGTACGCGACCTGGACCTCGCAGCGCGCCGCGAGACCGGCCGCCACCACGTTCTTGGCGACCCAGCGCATCGCGTACGCCGCGCTGCGGTCCACCTTGGAGGGGTCCTTGCCGGAGAACGCGCCGCCGCCGTGCCGCGCCATGCCGCCGTAGGTGTCAATGATGATCTTGCGGCCGGTCAGACCGGCGTCGCCCATCGGGCCGCCGATCTCGAACCGTCCGGTCGGGTTGACCAGCAGCCGGTAGCCGTCGGTGTTCAGCTTGATGCCGTCCTCGACCAGCTGCTTGAGGACATGCTCGACCACGAACTCACGGATGTCGGGTGCGAGCAGCGAGTCCAGGTCGATGTCCGACGCGTGCTGCGAGGAGACGACCACGGTGTCGAGGCGGACCGCCTTGTCGCCGTCGTACTCGATGCTGACCTGGGTCTTTCCGTCGGGACGCAGGTAGGGAATCGTCCCGTTCTTGCGGACGTCCGACAGGCGGCGGGAGAGCCGGTGCGCCAGGTGGATCGGCAGCGGCATCAACTCGGGCGTCTCGTCGCAGGCGTAGCCGAACATCAGGCCCTGGTCGCCTGCGCCCTGCCGGTCGAGCTCGTCACCGCCATCACCGCCGTCACCCGCGACACGCTGCTCGTACGCCGAGTCGACACCCTGCGCGATGTCCGGGGACTGCGCCCCGATGGAGACCGAGACGCCGCAGGACGCGCCGTCGAAGCCCTTCTTCGAGGAGTCGTAGCCGATCTCGAGGATCTTGTTGCGCACAAGCGTCGGGATATCCGCGTACGCCTTGGTGGTCACCTCGCCGGCCACATGCACCAGGCCGGTGGTGATCAAGGTCTCCACGGCGACCCGGGAAGCCGGGTCCTCCCGCAGAAGGGCGTCGAGGATGGTGTCGCTGATCTGGTCAGCGATCTTGTCTGGGTGACCCTCGGTGACAGACTCCGAGGTGAAGAGACGGCGGGACACATCGCTCCCTGGGGTTGCAGCGGCTGCTGGCTGATCATGGTTGACCCGCCGGGGGCTGCGCCCCGCGACGTTCCACGCGCCAGTTTATCTGTCACGCTCCGCCAATGGACCACCCGTCTCGCTCCGTGGGTCGCCTGTGACCTGTCAGTCCGACGGGAAACGCCGGGACGACAGGCCGGAAAGAGCGAGTGGCGCGCCGGGTTTCCCGTGGTTTCGTCCTCCACTGGGGCGAAAATCACGCATTCACGCCAACCTTGGGACAACCAGGTCCCACACCGTGTCGGCGAGGGCTTCCTTGGGTCCGTACGGCACCGGCGTCTCGCTGCCGTCCGCGGCGAGCACCACGGCTTCGTTCTCCTCCGAGCCAAAGGTTCGCTGCTCCCCCACCTCGTTGACCACGAGCAGGTCACAGCCCTTGCGGCGGAGCTTCTCGCGGCCGTTGGCCAGCACGTTGTCGGTCTCCGCGGCGAAGCCGACGATCACCTGGGCGGGGCGTGCCCGGTCGGTGGAGATCTCGGCGAGGATGTCCGGATTGCGCACCAGCACGATGGGCGCGGGGTCCTGGCCGTCCTTCTTCTTGATCTTGCCTTCGGCGTACGTCGCGGGGCGGAAGTCCGCGACGGCCGCGGCCATCACCACGGCGTCGGCGTCCGGCGCGGCCTTGAGTACGGCCTCGCGCAGCTGGACCGCCGTGGTGACGCGAACCACATCGACGCCCGCCGGGTCCGGCATGCCGGTGTTGGCCTCGATGAGGGTGACTCTGGCGCCGCGGGCGGCTGCGGTACGGGCCAGGGCGTACCCCTGCTTGCCGGAGGAGCGGTTGCCGAGGTAGCGGACCGGGTCGAGGGGCTCGCGGGTGCCGCCCGCGCTGACGACCACATGGCGGCCGGCGAGGTCGGGGGCGGCGGTGCCGGTGGAGCGGGCGAGCACCCGGCGGCAGACCTCGTAGATCTCGCCCGGCTCCGGGAGGCGTCCCTTGCCGGTGTCGACGCCGGTGAGGCGTCCCACGGCGGGCTCGACGACGATGGCCCCGCGGCGGCGCAGTGTCGCGACGTTCTCCTGGGTGGCCGGGTGCTCCCACATCTCGGTGTGCATCGCGGGCGCGAAGACGACCGGACAGCGGGCCGTCAGGAGCGTATTGGTGAGGAGGTCGTCGGCGAGGCCGTGGGCGGCCTTGGCGAGGAGGTCGGCGGTGGCGGGCGCGACCACGACCAGATCGGCGTGCTGGCCGATCCGTACGTGCGGGACCTCGTGGACGTCGGACCAGACCTCGGTCGCGGCGGGGTGGCCGGAGAGCGCGGACCAGGTCGCGGCGCCGATGAAGTGCAGCGCCGAGGCGGTGGGCACGACCCGTACGTCGTGGCCCGACTCGGTCAGCCTGCGCAGCAGCTCGCACGCCTTGTACGCGGCGATGCCGCCGCCGACCCCCAGAACGACCTTCGGCTTGTCCACCGTGTCTCCCCGTCTCCCGCCATTCAGATGCGTACGTCAGATGCGTACGCCTCCATGACACACCACAGGCCCGGCGGTCGGACCGCCGGGCCTGTGGTGAAGGAGCGTTGAGTGGCTACTGAGCCGGGCCCTCAATGGCCTCCGAGGTCAGCAGACCCGCGTTGATCTCACGCAGGGCGATCGAGAGCGGCTTCTCGTGGACGTGGGTGTCCACGAGCGGACCGACGTACTCAAGCAGGCCCTCGCCGAGCTGCGAGTAGTACGCGTTGATCTGCCGCGCACGCTTGGCCGCGTAGATCACGAGGCTGTACTTCGAGTCAGTGGCCTCGAGCAGCTCGTCGATCGGCGGGTTGATGATGCCCTCGGGCGCAGTGATGGAGGAGGACACGCTTAGCCTTCCGAAGAACTTGCAAAATGGGACAAAAGATCAATCAACTACCATCAAGGCTAGCAGCTCGCGCGCTACATCCTCGACGGAGGTGTTGACAAGGGTGAGATCGAACTCCGACTCGGCGGCCAACTCGACCTTGGCGGCGGTCAGCCGCCGGTCGATGACCTCGGCGGATTCCGTGCCGCGGCCGGTGAGCCTGCGGACCAGTTCCTCCCAGGTCGGCGGGGCCAGGAAGACCAGCTGCGATTGCGGCATGGACTCCTTGACCTGCCGGGCGCCCTGGAGATCGATCTCCAGCAGCACGGGTACGCCCTCGTCCAAGTGATCGAGGACCGCACGGCGCGGTGTGCCGTAGCGGTTCCCCGCGAACTCGGCCCATTCCAGCAACTCGCCATTGGCGACCAGCTTGTCGAACTCCTCGTCGCTGACGAAGAAGTACTGGACGCCGTGACGCTCGCCGGGGCGCGGTTTTCTGGTGGTGGCCGACACCGAGAGCCATACCTCGGGGTGGACCTTGCGCATATGAGCGACGACCGTGCTCTTACCGACCCCGGAGGGGCCGGAGAGCACGGTCAGCCGCGGACGTACCTCTGCTGCCATGCAGCGATTATCCAGGTTCCCGGGAGTGCCCGGGAACGTCAGGCGCCGCTGCCGCCGAACTCGCGCTCGAGTGAGGCGATCTGGTTGGAGCCGAGCCCGCGCACGCGGCGGCTCTCGGAAATGCCGAGCCGCTCCATGAGCTGCTTGGCGCGGACCTTGCCCACGCCGGGCAGAGACTCAAGGAGAGCGGAGACCTTCATCTTGCCGATGACATCGTTCTCCTGACCCTGCTTGATGACCTCATGGAGCGAGGCACCGGAGTGCTTGAGTCGATTTTTGACCTCGGCCCGCTCCCGGCGAGCCGCGGCGGCCTTTTCGAGCGCGGCTGCGCGCTGTTCAGGGGTAAGGGGCGGAAGAGCCACGCCTACGTCACCTCGGATGTCGAACTGTCGGATACGGACGGGTGAGGAACGTGCAGATGGCTCAGAACCATCCCCGCGGGTGCGGCGATGATGCGCGTTCACTCTTCGACGGAGACTAGCGGGCATGGCCGCTCCAGTCAGCGAGAACGGACGAAAAGTCCTGGTCAGCATCTGCCGACCAGGACATTTAGTGCATAACCACCGGGATTTTGGTCAAGTTTCTGTCAGCGGGGTGCGACCGCTTCCCGGATCTCGCTCGCGAAACGGTCCGCGGAGGCACGAAGCGCGGCCACATCGGGTCCGTGGCGCAGCACTCCGCGGCTCACGCTGGGCACGACATTGCCCACGGCCGCGCCGAAGACCCTGGGGAGATCCGCGGGGGTCGCGCCCTGCGCGCCGATGCCCGGGGCCAGCAGCGGCCCGTTGATCGCGAGGTCCACGCCCGCGTCGCCCAGCGTCGCGCCGACCACCGCGCCGACCGAGCCGAGCGGCTCCGCGCCCGCGTTCTCGGCGGCCATGTGGTCGAGCATCAGCTGCGCCAGGGACCGGCCGTCCGCGGTGGTGGCGCGCTGGACCTCCGCGCCCTCCGGGTTGGAGGTCAGGGCGAGTACGAAGACCCCGCAGCCGCCCAGCACGGCGGCGTCCAGGGCCGGGCGCAGCGAACCGAAGCCGAGATACGGCGAGACGGTCACCGCGTCGGAGAAGAGCGGTGAGCCCTTTTCCAGGTAGGTCGCCGCGTACGCGCCCATGGTCGAGCCGATGTCGCCGCGCTTGGCGTCCATCAGGACCAGCGCGCCCGCCGCGCGTGCCTCGGCGACCGCCTTCTCCAGTACGGCGATGCCGCGCGAGCCGAAGCGCTCGAAGAACGCCGACTGGGGTTTGAGGACGGCGACCCGGTCGGCCAGCGCCTCCACGACCGTGCGTGTGAAGCGCTCCAGGCCCGCGACGTCGTCGTTCAGGCCCCAGTCGGCCAGCAGCGAGGCGTGCGGGTCGATGCCGACGCAGAGCGGGCCACGGGTGTCCATGGCCAGGCGCAGGCGCGCGCCGAAGGGCTCTGGAACGTCCAGAGGGCTCATGCGGTGACCTTTCGCGTCTCGGCGCCGACCGCGTCGGCGAGGGTGGCGTACGGGCTGGCCGCGAGCCGCGCGGCGAGTCCCTTGTGGATGGCGCGTGCCCAGAAGGGGCCCTCGTAGACGAAGGCGCTGTACCCCTGGACGAGGGTGGCGCCTGCCAGGATGCGCTGCCAGGCGTCCTCGGCGCTCTCGACGCCGCCGACGCCCACCAGGGTGATCCGGTCACCCACGCGCGCGTAGAGGCGGCGCAGGACCTCGAGGGAGCGCTGCTTGACGGGCGCTCCGGACAGTCCGCCGGTCTCCCGCACCAGCGCCGGGTCCGCCTTCAGGCCGAGGCCCTCGCGCGCGATGGTGGTGTTGGTGGCGATGATCCCGTCGAGGCCGAGCTCAAGGGCCAGGTCCGCGACCGCGTCGACGTCCTCGTCCGCCAGGTCGGGGGCGATCTTGACGAGCAGGGGCACGCGGCGCTCCGGCACGCTGCGGTCGGCCGCCTCGCGTACGGCGGTCAGCAGCGGGCGCAGCGACTCTGTGGCCTGGAGGTCGCGCAGACCGGGGGTGTTCGGCGACGAGACGTTGACGACCAGGTAGTCCGCGTGGCGCGCGAGGCGCTCGGTCGAGGTCACATAGTCGGCGACGGCCGCCGCCTCCGCGACCGCCTTCGTCTTGCCGATGTTGACGCCCACCACGGTCCTGAAGACCGGTACGCGGGTGGCGAGCCGCTCCGCCACGGCCGCCGAGCCCTCGTTGTTGAAGCCCATGCGGTTGATCAGCGCCCGGTCAGGTACGAGGCGGAAGAGGCGCTTCTTGGGGTTGCCCGGCTGCGGCTCGGCGGTGACCGTGCCGATCTCGACATGGTCGAAGCCGAGCATGGTCATGCCGTCGACGGCGACGGCGTTCTTGTCGAAGCCCGCGGCGAGGCCGAAGGGGCCGTGCATGCGCAGCCCGAAGGCCTCCGTCCGCAGCTCCTTGCGGCGGGGCGCGAGGGTGGCGGCGATGAACGTACGCAGCACGGGGACGCGGGCGGCGAGGCGGATCCAGCGGAAGGCCAGGTAGTGGGCGTTCTCGGGGTCCATGCGCTGGAAGACCAGCCGGAAGAAGAGTCGGTACATGGGGTGTTTTTCGGCTTTCTTTTTGTTTTCTTGCGCGCCGCTTCCCGTAACTGGGGCAGCGCCCCGAGCAAGGGCCCGAAGGCCCTAGGGCGTGTTTTAGAAGTCCCGCCTGCCCCGCGACGCCTGGCACGCGCACTCGCGATGTTGTCGGAGTCGCCCAAGTACTCCCCCAGAGCTCCGCCTGGGGGTGCCCCCACCGCCTTGCGATTGCACGCACCAGACGCCGCAGGGCCCGCCCTACGGGCGGACGGCGCTACTTCTCAAACACGCCCTAGTCCTCGCGGGACGCGATCAGATGCCGCGCGTGCTCCTGCAGCGAGCGCACCCCCACGTCACCGCGGTTGAGCGCGTCGATGCCCTGCACCGCCGCCGCCAGCGCCTGCACCGTCGTCAGGCACGGCACGGAGCGCGCCACCGCCGCCGTACGGATGTCGTAGCCGTCGAGCCGGCCGCCGGTGCCGTACGGGGTGTTGACGATCAGGTCGACCTCACCCTCGTGGATCAGCTGGACGATGGTCTTCTCGCCGCCCGGGCCCTCGCCCTCGCTCTGCTTGCGCACGATGGTGGCACTGATGCCGTTGCGCTTGAGCACCTCGGCCGTGCCGGACGTGGCGAGCAGCTCGAAGCCGTGGGCCACCAGCTCCCGCGCCGGGAAGATCATCGAGCGCTTGTCGCGGTTGGCGACGGAGATGAAGGCGCGGCCCTTGGTGGGCAGCGGACCGTACGCGCCCGCCTGTGACTTGGCGTACGCCGTGCCGAACACCGAGTCGATGCCCATGACCTCGCCGGTGGAGCGCATCTCCGGGCCGAGGATGGTGTCGACGCCGCGGCCGTGGATGTCGCGGAACCGCGACCACGGCATGACGGCCTCCTTGACGGAGATCGGCGCGTCCATCGGGAGCGTGCCGCCGTCGCCGGTCGCCGGGAGCATGCCCTCGGCGCGCAGCCCGGCGATCGTCGCGCCCAGCGAGATACGGGCGGCGGCCTTCGCCAGCGGGACCGCGGTCGCCTTCGAGGTGAAGGGAACGGTGCGCGAGGCGCGCGGGTTGGCCTCCAGGACGTACAGGATGTCCCCGGCCAGCGCGAACTGGATGTTGATCAGTCCGCGCACGCCGACACCGCGCGCGATGGCCTCCGTGGAGGTCCGCAGCCGCTTGATGTCGTAGCCGCCCAGCGTGATCGGCGGCAGTGCGCACGCCGAGTCGCCGGAGTGGATGCCCGCCTCCTCGATGTGCTCCATCACACCGCCGAGGTAGAGCTCGGCGCCGTCGTAGAGCGCGTCGACGTCGATCTCTATCGCGTCGTCGAGGAAACGGTCGACCAGGACCGGCCGGGTGGGGCTGATCTCGGTGGACTCGGCGATGTACGACTCCAGGCGGGTCTCGTCGTACACGATCTCCATGCCGCGCCCGCCGAGTACGTACGACGGGCGTACGAGGACGGGGTAGCCGATCTCGTCGGCGATCGCCTTGGCCCCGGCGAAGGTGGTCGCGGTGCCGTGCTTGGGCGCGGGGAGACCGGCCTCGGCGAGGACGCGGCCGAAGGCGCCGCGGTCCTCGGCGGCGTGGATCGCCTCGGGCGGGGTGCCGACGACCGGGACGCCGTTGTCCTTGAGCGCCTGGGCCAGGCCCAGCGGGGTCTGGCCGCCGAGCTGGACGATGACGCCCGCGACCGGTCCGGCCTGCGTCTCGGCGTGGACGATCTCCAGGACGTCCTCCAGGGTGAGCGGCTCGAAGTAGAGCCGGTCGGAGGTGTCGTAGTCGGTGGAGACGGTCTCGGGGTTGCAGTTGACCATCACGGTCTCGTAGCCCGCGTCGCTCAGCGCGAAGGAGGCGTGCACGCAGGAGTAGTCGAACTCGATGCCCTGGCCGATGCGGTTCGGGCCTGAGCCGAGGATGATCACGGCGGGCCTGGTGCGCGGCGCGACCTCGCTCTCCTCTTCGTACGAGGAGTAGAAGTACGGGGTGTTCGCGGCGAACTCGGCGGCGCAGGTGTCGACCGTCTTGTAGACCGGGCGGATGCCGAGCGCGTGCCGGACCTCGCGTACGACGTCCTCGCGCAGGCCGCGGATCTCGCCGATCTGGGCGTCGGAGAAGCCGTGGCGCTTGGCTTCGGCGAGCAGCTCGGGGTCGAGCCGTTCGGCGGCGGCGAGCTCGTCCGCGTACTCCTTGATCAGGAACAGCTGGTCGACGAACCAGGGGTCGATCTTCGTGGCGTCGAAGATCTCCTCCTGCGTGGCGCCGGCGCGGATGGCCTGCATGACGGTGTTGATCCGGCCGTCAGTGGGGACCTTGGCGGTCTCCAGGAGCTCCGCCTTGTCGCCGGGCTCTCCGGTGAAGGCGAACTGCGAGCCCTTCTTTTCCAGGGAGCGCAGCGCTTTGTTGAGCGCCTCGGTGAAGTTACGGCCGATCGCCATGGCCTCGCCCACCGACTTCATGGTGGTGGTGAGGGTGGCGTCGGCGGAGGGGAACTTCTCGAAGGCGAACCGCGGCACCTTGACGACGACGTAGTCGAGCGCCGGCTCGAAGGAGGCCGGGGTCCTCTTGGTGATGTCATTGGGGATCTCGTCCAGCGTGTAGCCGACGGCGAGCCGGGCGGCGATCTTGGCGATCGGGAAGCCGGTGGCCTTGGAGGCGAGCGCCGAGGACCTGGACACGCGAGGGTTCATCTCGATGACGATGATCCGGCCGTCGACGGGGTCGATGGCGAACTGGATGTTGCAGCCGCCGGTGTCCACGCCGACCTCGCGGATGATCGCGATGCCGATGTCGCGCAGCCGCTGGTACTCGCGGTCGGTCAGCGTCATCGCCGGGGCGACGGTGATCGAGTCGCCGGTGTGCACGCCCATCGGGTCGAAGTTCTCGATGGAGCAGACGACCACGACGTTGTCGTTCTTGTCGCGCATCAGCTCCAGCTCGTACTCCTTCCAGCCGAGGATGGACTCCTCCAGGAGCACTTCGGTGGTCGGGGAGAGCGTCAGGCCCTGTCCGGCGATACGGCGCAGCTCGTCCTCGTTGTGCGCGAAGCCGGAGCCCGCGCCGCCCATGGTGAAGGAGGGGCGGACGACGACGGGGTAGCCGCCGAGCGTGTCGACGCCGGCCAGGATGTCGTCCATGGTGTGGCAGATGACGGAGCGGGCGGACTCGCCGTGGCCGATCTTGGCGCGGACGGCCTCGACCACGCCCTTGAACAGCTCGCGGTCCTCGCCCTTGTTGATCGCCTCGACGTTCGCGCCGATGAGCTCGACGCCGTACTTCTCCAGCACGCCCTGCTCGTGCATGGAGATGGCGGTGTTGAGCGCGGTCTGCCCGCCGAGGGTCGGCAGCAGCGCGTCGGGGCGCTCCTTGGCGATGATCTTCTCGACGAACTCCGGGGTGATCGGCTCGACGTAGGTGGCGTCGGCGATCTCCGGGTCGGTCATGATCGTGGCCGGGTTGGAGTTGACCAGGATGACGCGCAGGCCCTCGGCCTTGAGTACGCGGCAGGCCTGGGTGCCGGAGTAGTCGAACTCGGCGGCCTGGCCGATGACGATCGGGCCGGAGCCGATGACCAGGACGGACTGGATATCGGAGCGCTTAGGCACGCTGGCCCTCCATCAGGGAAACGCTGGGCTGATTGTTGTCTCGCATGAGCTCGACAAACCGGTCGAAGAGGTACGCGGCATCGTGGGGGCCCGCTGCCGCCTCGGGGTGGTACTGGACGCTGAAGGCGGGCCGGTCGAGCAGCCGCAGGCCCTCCACCACGTTGTCATTGAGGCAGACGTGGGAGACCTCGGCGCGCCCGTACGGGGTGTCGGAGACCGTGTCGAGCGGGGCGTCGACGGCGAAGCCGTGGTTGTGCGCGGTGACCTCGACCTTGCCGGTGGAACGGTCCTGCACGGGCTGGTTGATGCCGCGGTGGCCGTACTTCAGTTTGTACGTGGAGAAGCCGAGCGCCCGGCCCAGGATCTGGTTGCCGAAGCAGATGCCGAAGAGCGGCGTCTTGCGGTCCAGGACGGCCTTGATGACGGTCAGGTCGACGGTGGACGGGTCGCCGGGGCCGTTGGAGAGGAAGAAGCCGTCGGGGTTGATCGCGTAGACGTCCTCGACCGTCGCGGTCGCGGGCAGTACGTGCACCTCGATGCCGCGCTCAGCCATGCGGTGCGGGGTCATGCCCTTGATGCCCAGGTCGAGGGCGGCGACGGTGAACTTCTTCTCGCCGATGGCCGGGACGACGTACGCCTCGGTGGTGGCGACCTCGGCGGAGAGGCTGGCGCCCACCATCCCGGGGGCTTGACGCACCCGGGCGAGCAGCGCCGCGTCGTCGGCCAGGGCCTCGCCGGAGAAGATGCCGACACGCATCGCGCCGCGCTCGCGCAGGTGGCGGGTGAGCGCGCGGGTGTCGATGCCGCTGATGGAGACGATGCCCTGGGCGATGAGTTCGTCGTCCAGGGAGCGCCGGGAGCGCCAGTTGGAGGGCACGCGCGCGGGGTCGCGTACGACATAGCCGGCGACCCAGATCCGCCGGGATTCGGCGTCCTCGTCGTTGACGCCGGTGTTGCCGACGTGCGGGGCGGTCATCACAACCACCTGGCGGTGGTACGAGGGGTCGGTCAGCGTCTCCTGGTAACCGGTCATACCGGTGTTGAACACCGCCTCGCCGAAGGTCTCCCCCACGGCCCCGTAGGCGCGGCCGCGGAAGGTGCGGCCGTCCTCAAGGACGAGTACGGCGGGAGCTTTGGCGGCTCCCCGGGTGGAGATCGTCATCGTGCGGCGCCTTCCGTCGTGTCGGTCGTGGTGTTGTCGTTCATGGAGTTGATGGCCTCGACCCAGGCGGCGTGCTCGGCCGCGTGGTCGGAGCGGAACCCGGAGTCGATCAGCCGGTCGCCGTGCGCCCAGGTGACGACGAGCAGTCCGCCCTCGGCGAGGACCTTGCCCGCGATGCCCTTGTCGAGCCGGGCTTCGCGCAGCGCGTCCGCCGGGACGAAGAAGTCCTGTGCTCCGGGGCGTACGACGTCGAGGCCCGCGTCCGTGAGGGTGAGCTCGACCCGGCTGCGTACGCCCAGGCCGTGGGCCACGATCCGGTCGAGCCACTGTCCGGCGGTGGTGGAGCCGTGGTAGCGGCCGGTCAGCTCATGTTTCGCCTCGCCCGGCGTCTCGGGCGCGGTGGGCAGTTCGGGCAGGTCGGACTGGAGGCTGCCGCGCCACTTCCATCCCTGGCGCATCAGCCAGTAGACGAAGGCGATGAAGAGCAGGAGGGCCGTGACCCAGCCAAGGCGCGCGGCCCAGTCGGTGACTTCGGCCGACTTCTGCTCGGCGGCCATTCGGATCAGATTTGTCACGCCAGTTTCCCGTCCACGACCGTTGCCCGGCCCCGCAGGAAGGTGTGGGTGACGCGCCCCGGCAGCTCACGGCCCTCGTAGGGGGTGTTGCGGCTGCGGGAGGCGAAGCCCGCGGGGTCCACGGCTCCACGGTATGCCGGATCCACCAGCGTGAGGTTCGCGGGCTCACCTGCCGAGACGGGGCGGCCGTGCCCCTCCAGGCGGCCGATCCGCGCGGGCCGGAAGGACATCCGGTCGGCGACGCCCGCCCAGTCGATCAGTCCGGTGTCGACCATCGTCTGCTGGACGACGGAGAGCGCGGTCTCCAGGCCGACCATGCCCATGGCGGCGGCGGCCCACTCGCAGTCCTTGTCCTCGTGCGGGTGCGGGGCGTGGTCGGTGGCGACGCAGTCGATGGTGCCGTCGGCGAGGGCCTCGCGCAGGGCCATCACGTCGGCCTCGGTGCGCAGCGGCGGGTTCACCTTGTAGACGGGGTTGTACGACCGTACGAGCTCGTCGGTGAGGAGGAGATGGTGCGGGGTGACCTCGGCGGTGACGTTCCACCCCTTGGACTTCGCCCAGCGGACGATCTCGACCGAGCCGGCGGTGGAGAGGTGGCAGATGTGCACGCGGGAGTCGACGTGGGCGGCGAGCAGGACATCGCGGGCGATGATCGACTCCTCGGCGACGGCGGGCCAGCCGCCGAGGCCCAGCTCGGCGGAGACGATGCCCTCGTTCATCTGCGCGCCTTCGGTGAGGCGGGGCTCCTGGGCGTGCTGGGCGATGACGCCGTCGAAGGCCTTCACGTACTCCAGCGCGCGGCGCATGATCACCGCGTCGTCCACGCACTTGCCGTCGTCGGAGAAGACGCGCACGCCCGCGGCGGAGTCGCGCATGGCGCCCAGCTCGGCGAGCTTCTTGCCCTCCAGGCCGACGGTGACGGCACCCACGGGCTGTACGTCGCAGTAGCCGGACTGCCTGCCGAGCCGCCACACCTGTTCCACGACGCCCGCGGTGTCGGCGACGGGGAAGGTGTTGGCCATGGCGTGTACGGCGGTGAAGCCGCCGACGGCGGCGGCCCGGGTGCCGGTCAGGACGGTCTCGGAGTCCTCACGGCCGGGTTCGCGCAGATGGGTGTGCAGATCGACCAGGCCGGGGAGCAGGACCTGCCCGGCGGCCTCGACGACGGTGGCGTCGCCCGCCTCGATCCGGCTGCCGACCTCGGCGATGGTCTCGCCGATGATCAGGACGTCCTGCGGCTCGCCGCCCAGTACCTTCGCCCCGCGGATCAGGATCTTGCTCATGATGATGTGTTCTCCTCGGTGCGCGCGGGGGTGGCCTGGCTGGCGTGGTTCGGGCTGACGGCGGGCTCGTTGCCGCCCAGCAGCAGGTACAGGACGGCCATCCGGATCGAGACGCCGTTGGCGACCTGCTCGACGGCCGTGCAGCGGTCGGAGTCGGCGACCTGCGCGGTGATCTCCATGCCGCGGTTCATCGGCCCGGGGTGCATCACTATGGCGTGCTGGGGCATCCGCGCCATGCGGTCGCCGTCGAGGCCGTAGCGGCGCGAGTACTCGCGCTCGGTGGGGAAGAAGGCGGCGTTCATCCGCTCGCGCTGCACGCGCAGCATCATCACCGCGTCGGACTTCGGCAGTACGTCGTCCAGGCTGTACGACACCTCGCACGGCCAGCTCCCCACGCCGATCGGCACGAGCGTGGGCGGCGCTACGAGGGTGACCTCGGCGCCGAGAGTGTGCAGCAGCAGAACGTTGGAGCGGGCGACGCGGCTGTGCAGCACATCGCCGACGATTGTGATCCGGCGGCCCGCGAGGTCGCGCCCCATGCCCGCGTCCCGGCCGACCAGCCGCCGCCGCATGGTGAAGGCGTCCAGCAGGGCCTGGGTGGGGTGCTCATGGGTGCCGTCGCCGGCGTTGACCACGGCTCCCTCGATCCAGCCGGAGTTGGCGAGCCGGTAGGGGGCTCCGGAGGAGCCGTGCCGGATGACGACGGCGTCCGCGCCCATCGCCTCCAGCGTCAGCGCGGTGTCCTTGAGCGACTCGCCCTTGGAGACGGACGAGCCCTTGGCGGAGAAGTTGATGACGTCGGCGGACAGCCGCTTGGCGGCGGCCTCGAAGGAGATCCGGGTCCGGGTCGAGTCCTCGAAGAAGAGATTGACGACGGTACGGCCGCGCAGCGTCGGCAGCTTCTTGATCGGCCGGTCGGCGACCCGGGCCATCTCCTCGGCGGTGTCGAGGATCAGTACGGCGTCGTCGCGGGTGAGGTCGGCGGCCGAGATGAGGTGGCGCTTCATCTGGGGTGTGCTCCGTTGCGTGGAGGTGTTGAGGCATGCGGGCGCGCGGGCGGTACGTCCGTACGGGGTGACCGGGCGCGGCTGGGGACCGTGACCGTACGGCGGGTGCTACCGCTCGGCGGCCGGGGCGGTCTCGCGCACCCCGAGCAGGACGGTGTCGCGACCGTCCTCCTCGGCGAGCTGGACCTTGACCGTCTCCCGCAGCGACGTGGGGAGGTTCTTGCCGACGTAATCGGCGCGGATGGGGAGTTCCCGGTGGCCGCGGTCGACCAGGACCGCGAGCTGTACGGCGCGGGGCCGGCCGATGTCGCCCAGCGCGTCGAGCGCGGCGCGGATGGTGCGGCCGGAGAAGAGCACGTCGTCCACCAGGACGACCAGCCGGCCGTCGACGCCGTCGGCGGGGATGTCGGTGCGGGCCAGCGCTCGGGCGGGCCGCATCCGCAGGTCGTCGCGGTACATGGTGATGTCGAGGGAGCCGACCGGGATCGTGCGGCCGGTGATGTCCGCGAGCTTGTCGGCCAGCCGGCGGGCGAGGAAGACTCCGCGGGTCGGGATGCCGAGAAGCACCACGTCGTCGGCGCCCTTGGCGCGTTCGACGATCTCGTGGGCGATGCGGGTCAGTACCCGCGCGATGTCGGGAGCCTCAAGAACGGGGCGCGCCGCATCGGAGCTGCTGTTGCTGTCGTTCGGGTCCATCGTGTCCATAAGGAAACGGACCTCCTTCTCCGCCTCACGGGACGGATCTTAAAGGACGTCGGAATTGCGCCACCCACGGTACCAGGGCTGTGCCGGCCTCAGGCCGCCCCGGTTTTCCGCCCCGGTCGACGGACCGGTGTGGACCATTCGGCTTGACGCAGCCAAGTCACGCTGCGTAACCTCACAGTGAGTTACCAGCCGCGCGGCGGAGCCGCAAAGTTGTCACAGGATCCGGGGAGCCATATGTCCAGCGAATACGCAAAGCAGCTCGGGGCCAAGCTCCGCGCCATCCGCACCCAGCAGGGGCTGTCCCTCCACGGCGTGGAGGAGAAGTCGCAGGGCCGCTGGAAGGCCGTGGTCGTCGGTTCGTACGAGCGCGGCGACCGCGCCGTGACCGTGCAGCGTTTGGCCGAGCTGGCGGATTTCTACGGCGTCCCGGTGCAGGAACTGCTCCCGGGAACCACGCCCGGCGGGGCCGCCGAGCCGCCGCCGAAGCTCGTCCTCGACCTGGAGCGGCTGGCGCATGTGCCGCAGGAGAAGGCGGGCCCGCTCCAGCGGTATGCCGCCACGATCCAGTCCCAGCGAGGCGATTACAACGGCAAGGTGCTGTCGATCCGGCAGGACGATCTGCGCACGCTTGCCGTTATCTACGACCAGTCGCCGTCGGTCCTGACCGAGCAGCTGATCAGCTGGGGAGTGCTGGACTCGGACGCGCGGCGCGCGGTCAGCCACGAGGACAGCTGACCCCACCTCGGGAATGCTGTTGCTTTAGGAGAAACGTCACACCGGAGGGCGAACCCGTCTTGTACGGATTCGCCCTCCATTTGTGTTCGCGGGTCAGTTCGCGATTGTCCGGCCGTGCGCTAGTCGCGGCGCAGGTTCGGCTTGAGGTCCTTGAAGCGGCCCAGCAGGCCGTTCACGAACGACGGGGACTCGTCGGTGGAGAATTCCTTGGCGAGTTGCACCGCCTCGTCTATCACCACCGCGTCCGGGGTCTCGTCCACCCACACCAGCTCGTACGCCCCGAGCCGGATGATGTTCCGGTCGACGACCGGCATCCGGTCGAGCGTCCAGCCGACCGAGTAGGTGGAGATGAGGTCGTCGATGCGGTCCGCGTACTGCGCGTACCCCTCGACCAGCTCCATCGTGTACTCGCCGACCGGCGGCTGCCGGTCGTCGGTCCGCGAGTGCCGCACCCAGTCCGCGAGGACGGTCTGCACGGACGCGCCGCGCTGGTCGGCCTCGAAGAGGATCTGGAAGGCCCGCTTACGGGCCTTGTTCCGGGCAGCCACGGTTAGCTGTTCACCCGGCCGAGGTAATCGCCGGTGCGAGTGTCGACCTTGATCTTCTCACCGGTGGTGATGAAGAGCGGGACGCCGATCTCGAAGCCCGTCTCCAGCCTGGCCGGCTTGGTGCCGCCGGTGGAGCGGTCGCCCTGGACGCCGGGTTCGGTGTGCTCGATCACCAGCTCGACGGCGGCGGGCAGCTCGACGTAGAGCACCTCGCCCTCGTGTGTGGCGACGCTGGCCGTGAAGCCCTCGATCAGGTAGTTGGCGGCGTCGCCCACTGCCTTGCGGTCGACCATCAGCTGGTCGTACGTCTGCATGTCCATGAAGACGAAGTACTCGCCGTCCATGTACGAGAACTGCATGTCGCGGCGGTCGACGGTGGCCGTCTCGACCTTCACGCCGGCGTTGAACGTCTTGTCGACAACCTTGCCGGAGAGGACGTTCTTGAGCTTGGTGCGCACGAAGGCAGGGCCCTTGCCGGGCTTGACATGCTGGAACTCGACGACGGACCAGAGCTGGCCACTGTCGAGCTTGAGCACCATGCCGTTCTTGAGGTCGTTCGTGGAAGCCACGGTTGCGGAATCTCCTGGACTGAAGCTGGTGGGACCACGGGTGCGCGCACAGCTGAGCTAGAGCGCGAGCAGTTCCTTGGTCGTGATGGTGAGTAGCTCGGGTCCGCCGTCCGCCTCCTGGCGCACGACGAGCGTGTCATCGATCCGGACACCGCCCCGGCCCGGAAGGTGGACTCCCGGTTCGACGGTGACCGGCACACAAGCGTCCAGTTTACCCATGGCGGCGGGGGTCAGCTGCGGGTCCTCGTCAATTTCGAGCCCGACGCCGTGCCCCGTCATCGGCGAGAGGCCCTCACCGTGGCCGGCGGCGTCCAGGATCTGGCGGGCCGCGTGGTCCACATCCCGGTAGGCGGCGCCCGGCGCGAGGGCCTCCCGGCCGGCCCGCTGAGCGGCGAAGACAAGGTCGTACAGCGCGATCTGCCAGTCCGCGGGGGTCGTCCCGATCACAAACGTACGGCCGATCTCGCTGCGGTAGCCGCGGTAGTTCGCGCCGACGCAGACGGAGAGGAAATCGCCTTCCTCGACGCGGCGGTCGGAGGGCCGGTGGCCGCCGCGGCCGGAATTGAGGCCGGTGGCGACGGAGGTGGGGAAGGCGGGGCCGTCGGCGCCGTGGTCGATGAGTCTGCGCTCGAGTTCCAGCGCGAGATGCCGCTCGGTGCGGCCCACCAGGATCGATTCCAGCAGTTCGCCCAGGGCCTGGTCGGCGATCTCCGCGGCGATCCGCAGGCAGGCGATCTCCTCCTCGTCCTTGACGAGGCGCTGCTGCTCGACGGCGAGACCGAGGTCGGCGAGGCGCAGCCGGGGCGCCACGGAGCCGACCGCCCGGTGGCGGGCGACGGTCAGGTCATGCTCCTCGATGGCGAGGGACTCCGTCCCCGACGTCCGCGCCAGCTCGGCGGCGGCGACGGCCGGATCGCCTGCCGAGGCCGACAGGACGGTCAGCCGCAGCTGTTCGTCAAGACGGCCGTCGGTGCCGTCGCCGGTGGGCGCGCGAGGGCAGAGCAGTACGTCCTCGTCCGGGCCCAGCAGGAGTACGGCTCCTGGCGGGGCGGCTCCCGCGAGGTAGCGGACATTGGCGGGGCGGGATACCAGCGCCCCGGCGCTGCCGGTGGCCGCGCACCGGTCGCGCAGCCGGCCGCGTCGGACGCCATACACCTCTGACATGCCACGAGCGTACGAGCGGTGGGGCCGGGCGGCCCGGCCAGCGCGTCCGACCGGGGGTCTGGGGGGCTACCAGGCGGGTGGGGAGGCGATGGACCGGGCCAGGACGTCGTCGAGCACCCGTGCCGTGGTCTCCACGTCGTACTGCGAGTTGTCGATGATGGGGAGCCCCGATCCGTACCAGCCGGCCATCCGGCCGTGGATGGTGGCGACTTCCTCGTCCGCGAGGCGGCGGTTGCCGCTGCGCTCGGCGTTGCGCTCCAGCACGACCTCCAGGCCGGGGAGCAGGACGACGGGGAGGAGCCCGGGGCCGACATGGCGTTTCCAGCCGCCGAGCCCCACGACCGGCCGGTCCGGGAAGACGGCGTCGTCGAGGATGCAGGAGATGCCGTTGGCCAGAAAGTTCCGCGCGGCGAAGCCGCAGGTGCGGCGGGCGAGGCGGTACTGGGCCTCGGAGTGGTCGTTCCAGCCGGACTGGGGGTCGGCGAAGCCGGAGCAGACCCATTCGCGTACGTCGTCAAGGCTGATGTGCGCGGTGGGTACGCGGCGGCTGGCGGCCCAGTGCCGGGCCACGGTGGTCTTGCCCGCGCCCGCCGGGCCGATCAGGAGGACGGCGAGGGTGGTCGCGCCGGTGCCGCTGTCGGCGGGCGGCGACGGCGCGGGTATGGCAACCGGTCCACCGGGCGGCAGCTGAATGTGCCCCGAGGTGTCGCGGCCCCCCGGCAGGGGCCCGCTCCAGCCGGGTGCGGGGTGTCGGTGACTGTGGGCAGGGGGTGGCGGCCCCTGCGGCGCGGCGGGCGGCGGGCCCACCGGGGGCCCACCGTGAGACGGCTGCCGGTTCGGCTCCGGAAACCCCGCAGGAA